>JAOZTL010000512.1:2053-2905 GCA_029942205.1 Bacteroidales bacterium
AAACTAAACAAAAATCTTGAAAAAAATAAAAATACAAGCATAGAACTAAACGACTGGATTGCTGAAAATAAAATACTAAGAGAGCTAAAGGAAGACTTAGCTATAATAAATATACAATTAGAAAATTTATTAGAATTAGAGAAAAAAATAACACAACTAAATAACGAATTAGATACAGAAAAGTTAAAAAAAATAAAATATTGGACTGATAAAAAAGAATTTTCGATACAAGAGAAAAATAGATCAGAACAATATTTACTCAATATACAATCGACTTTTAACAATAATTTAACACAAAAAGAAGTAAAAGAAAAAAGAGATTCATTGCTCAAGGAACACGCACAGCTTAAAGATGCACTTATTTTATCTACTGATTTTTTGGAAAATTCACGAAAAAAGAAAGAATTGGAGCAAAAAACAAATTCTTTATTAGACGAAATATCTAATATCTCAGACAAAATAAAACGTTTAAATCTTCATCAAGATTCCTTGATTTTGCATGTAAAAGAATTGGAGTTACGCTTTGAGCGTCAGAAACTTGAACAAAATTTCAACGAACATAGAAACCAATTAAACGAAAAGGAAGCATGCCCGCTGTGTGGATCTATTCATCATCCTTATATTGAGCAGTATAGTAATGAAATAAACCAAACCAAAGAAAAATTAGTCAAAATAAAATCTCAAATTAACTATAATGTAATACAAATAACCGATGCCAGTAATAAAAAAGCATCGCTGAGTTCTGATTTGAAAAATACGCAGCATAATCTTTTTGAAATTAACGAAAATAAGAAAAAAATACAATCTAAATTTAATACACTAAAATATTCTATTAAAATAACACAGTCTGAG
>JAOZTL010000513.1 GCA_029942205.1 Bacteroidales bacterium
TCCGAACGCTGAGCACCAAAAGCATTTCGCTCGATGCATGGTATTTGCACCAATCCAGCAACAGGATCACAAGTTAATCCTAAATGATGCTCAAGGGCAGATGATGCGGCAAATTCAATTTGATGAATAGAACCACCCGAAAGTTGTGCTGCCGCTGCCGCTGCCATTGCACTTGCAACACCAACCTCACCTTGACATCCAACTTCTGCCCCAGAAATAGAAGCATTCTTTTTAACAATATTACCAACTAATCCGGCAGTAGCTAAAGCTCGAATAATCGCATCTTCCTTTACTGACAAATCTTTAAAGAACAAATAAAGCACCGAAGGTAATATCCCCGATGAACCACATGTAGGAGCAGTTACAACCACGTTTCCAGTAGCATTTTCTTCAATAACAGCTAACGCGTAGGCAAATACAAAGCTATCTTCCTTAATAAACTGATTTTGCATTCTAGCTTTAAAATTATACGAATAGGCTTTTCTGAGTAGTTTTAATTCGCCAGGCAAAGTGCCCTCGGTTTTTAAACCTCGTTTAATTGCTTTTTTCATTGCCAACCAAACTTTAGCCAAATATTCTTTTAAATCGTTATCTTCATTTCTAAAAACATATTCCCAAAAAGTTCCTCCCTCATCTTCTAAATGTTTTAATATAGATGCCATATTTGAATGAGGATATACGACATTTGGCTTCAAATTGCTTTCCCTATCCATTAACTCGCCACCACCAACACTGTAAACCTCCCACGAATCAATAATTTCACCCTTTTTATCAAATGCCTCAAAAAGCATACCGTTAGGATGAAGAGGCAGAAACTCATTATGATGCCAAACTATCTCACCTTTTTCACCAAAAGATTTTAATATGGCAGCATCCGTCATATGCCCCTTACCTGTTAGTGCTAAACTTCCATAGATATGAATCTTAGGTGTAATAGACAAAAAGGAGGCTGTTTGACACCAATATTTTTCAAGTGGACAAAAAGGAGGCTGTTTTTTTTAACTCGAAAGACAATTTATTTAACAATATTTTATCTTTGTATTGTCAAGTTAAACGGAAGCAAGCTCTGCTGGGGAGCAACTTGCCAGGGATAGTCTTGATGACCGACAAAAATGTCAAAATTAAGGGATTCATTTCGAGTCCCTTTTTGATATTTTTAGAGGTCTTTATGCCTTAATAAACCCATCAATAAACTTCTTTTTTCTTTCAATTGACAAACCATTATGATTTCGTAATTTATTCTTTAAATCTGAAAAATGCCCCTCAATAGCATTGCTAGTATTTGGTATATTTAACTCCATATTATCGTACCAAGTAAACAGCCAAGGTCGATTAGTTTTGAGACTTCGGTAAGCACTTCTTAATCGCTTGTGAGTATAGTTCGATTTTCCAGTTTTTTGATTTTCAACTCTCTCATTTAGAAATGATTTCCACTTCTTGCACCATAAATCCATAGCTCCTTCAAATGACTCTTTATCCGTTTGTTTCATCATAAGAACAATGTCCATAAGTTCAACAGCAGCAGGTGTTTTGGGCTTCTTAGTAATATACCTTCTTACTATTGCTACTTGATGAAATTGACACATTTGAACAGGTATGTTATTAAAAGAGTTAATGAGTCCTCTGCGTCCATCACATACAATTGCTGTTATATCAAAACCTTTGTTTTTTAACTCTTGAATTCCTTTTTTATATAATATATTTGTTTCATGCTTTACATAATATTTTAGAAGGTTTTCATTAGTAATAGAATCTTTAAACAGCATTATTCCAAAGTTATTTCCCCAATATGTTGTATCCATTAAAACAACAACTTTTCTTGGTAATTTTGACTCTATGTGAACATCATAAGAATCTATTTTTCTTTGAATGGTTTTTGTACTGCAATTATACTTTATGGACAATTGTTTATAGGTTTGTTTTCCGTCCTTATATTCAGCCCAAAGTACTGATGAATCTACTCGGAATCCACCTAAAAATTGCTTGCCACATGCATAGCATTTGTATTTTTGTTTACCGTTTCTTTTTCCGTTTTTTTTAAGAATTGTACTGCCGCAATAAAAGCATTTTTTTTATTCATAACCTTTGATTTACTGCAAAGCTATGTAAATAAAAGGTTACAGAGGTTTCTAGCCTCCTTTTTGTCTATTACGCCGAATCTTATAATTTTTTGCTTTTGGATTTTTTGCTAAAAAAATATCAGAAGCATATTTTGGACCCATAGTATGACTACTTGAGGGACCATGACCAATTTTGTAAATTTTTTTTATCGAATCCATGTTTGAGCTGACTAATGATAATTGATTATTGACTAATGATAATTGATTAATCATAGTTATCGATTGAATATTCCTAACAATGCAACAATTTAACCATGCAACAATCAAACCATCTAACAATGAAACACGATAACAACGACAACTATGACAACAATGACAACAAAATAAACCACTATCCTTTTAACACATCGCGTGAAATAACAATTTTTTGTATTTCTGATGTTCCTTCATATATTTGAGTAAGCTTGGCTTCGCGCATTAAACGCTCTACATGATACTCTTTTACGTATCCATAACCACCATGAATTTGAACAGCTTCTGTAGTAACTTCCATTGCAATATCGGCAGCATACTGTTTTGCCATTGCACTGGCTACGGTAATTGGCTTATGATTATCTTTTAACCATGCAGCTTTTAAACACAAGTTACGTGCATTCTCTACTTTAACAGCCATGTCAGATAATTTAAACGCAACCGACTGATGATTAGCTATTTCTACACCAAAAGCCTTACGCTCTTTTGAGTATGCAACAGCACGTTCCATTGCTCCACTAGCAATACCAAGTGCTTGCGAAGCAATACCAATACGTCCGGCTTCAAGTACCATCATTGCAAATTTA
>JAOZTL010000514.1 GCA_029942205.1 Bacteroidales bacterium
GGTTAGTTTAAACTGGTAGGCAGCATAATCTTCAAAAAGAGGATCGGCATTGAATATACAATTATTAAAAAAGGCAGGCAAACTTTGATAATAATCCGATTCTGATTTAATTAAACAATTCTCTAATAAACAATTAAATAGACCACTATCATCAATATCAAACAAGATTTCATTATTATTGTATCCATAAATAATACAGTTAGTGAAATTTAATTTAGATAATGGGTATACAATATTTAAATTGTTATAAGAATAGTAATTTGATATAAAAACAGACGGACTTGTTCTTGGACTATTCGTCCAATAGTTAGCAATACTTGTATGATTGAATTCATAATTTCCTCCGATCGTTAATGCAACAGCATATTTTCCACAATCACTAATCAAACAATTATTAACAATCATACTACTTGCTTGAGCATATAGACCAGCATAGCTTGTATGTTCAATTTTTGAATTAGTGATTGATAAAGTCGGAATTTGATTGTCGGCGAGTGTATCTGCCTGTATACCAATGATACTATGCTTTATTTCAGCATAATTAATTCGGTTGTGTTTACTTCCATTAAGGAGGTGAATGCCATTCCATTGCCCAGGAACGTCGTTGTACATTTCTTCGAGGCGATCAGATTGGAAAATTACAGGTTCATTTATTTTGCCATTAACTATAAGTGTACCAAGTACATATAAACTTGATTGTCGATGTGAATAAATTCGACAACCTTGTTCTATTGTTAATGTTTCTAAGCTATCAACGAGCATCGAATTGTAAATTACGTAAGGCTTGTCATTTGTCCAAGTTTGTGATTGTATAATTTCGCCATTTATCAAGTGAATATCTTGCCCCCATGCCAGTAAATCAATATCATACTCGTGTTGTCCGAATTTGAACAGAATGGAGTCTTGCTCTAACATTTGATCTTGGTCTGGATTAATTAACACTTTTATAAATATATACATACTATCATTTGGTGCTAAAATTTTATTTTCTATGATCCAATCTGCTGTTCCATCAATGTTTATTTGATATTTTGAATGTTGTTTTTTTGCAACAAAAATTTTAGAAAATTCAACAGGAAAGTCATTTCTGTTATAAAGTTTAAAATATTGAGTCGCCGATCCAATGCTCGTGAAAACGGTATCAAAGCTGATTGTATCGGTCGAGAATTGAATGGATTGTTTAGATAACTCATTATAACTATCTTTATTACAACTACTTACTAAAAACAAGAAAGATGTTAAAATTAAAAAAAATAAAGAATTAAACTTGCGTATAAAGGCGGTCATAGTTGAAAAATGTAATTTTATTTCATTGTTCAAAAATGAAAAAAAAAAAGAGAAAACAAGACTATTTTATGATTTTATAACAAAAAAAAGTATCTTTGCATACTTAGTCTATATTTCACAAAAAAAAAGATATTATAAATCGATGATTGAAATTATTATAAAAAATAATCTGATAAAAGCGATTGTAGAGCTTTATTCTCAGGAAGTAGAAGAAAAAAACATTCAAATACAAAATACACGCAACGATTTTGTAGGAGATTTTACAATTGTTGTTTTTCCATTATTGCGAATATCTAAGAAAAAACCAGAAGAAACAGCAAATGAAATAGGACAATTTTTAAAAGAATCAGTACCTGAAATTATCGATTTCAATGTAATAAAAGGTTTTTTAAATGTCTCTATTAGTGCTTCTTACTGGTTATCTTTTTTTGCTAAAGCAAAACAAACTGAAAATTTTGGATACAAGCTGGCGAATGATGATTCTCCATTGATTATGATTGAATATTCGTCGCCAAATACAAATAAACCATTGCATTTGGGGCATATTCGTAATAACTTATTGGGTTTTTCGCTATCTAAAATTATGGCAGCGAATGGGTATAAAGTCTTCAAAACCAATATTGTAAACGATAGAGGAATCCATATTTGCAAATCAATGTTGGCTTGGGAAAAATGGGGAGAAGGCGAAACACCTGAAAGCACAGGAATAAAAGGCGATCATTTAGTTGGAAAATATTATGTGCGTTTTGATAAAGAATATAAGCAAGAAATAGCTTTATTAGTATCAAAAGGAATGGATACTAAACAAGCAGCAAAAGAAGCTCCATTGATGAAAGAAGCCCAAAAAATGTTGAAAAAATGGGAGCGAGAAAATAAAAAAGTCCGTAAATTATGGTCAATGATGAATCAGTGGGTATATGATGGATTTGATATTAGTTATAAAAAATTGGGTGTTGATTTTGATGAAATTTATTATGAATCGAATACTTATCTTTTAGGTAAAGACATTGTGCTTCGTATGATGAAACAAGGGCAAGTTGAAATTCATGATGATACTTCTATTTGGGCTGATTTGACAGCAGACGGTCTGGATAAAAAGATATTATTACGTTCAGACGGTACTTCTGTCTATATGACACAAGACATCGGAACGGCCATACAACGATACGAGGATTATAATTTTACAAAACATGTGTATGTTGTTGGTAATGAACAAGAATATCACTTTAAAGTACTTAAATTAATATTAAAGCGGTTTGGCTATGATTGGTCAGATAGTCTGCAACATTTGTCGTATGGAATGGTTGAGTTGCCTGATGGTAAAATGAAATCGAGAGAAGGTACAGTCGTAGATGCAGACGATTTGATTGATACGATGATAAATACTGCTCGGGAAACTTCGGAGGAATTAGGAAAACTCGAAAATTATTCGTCTGTTGAATCTGAAAAAATATTCTATACGATTGCTATGGGAGCTTTAAAATATTTTATTTTAAAAGTCGATCCTAAGAAAAATATGACCTTTAATCCAGATGAATCTATTGATTTTAATGGAAATACAGGTCCGTTCATTCAGTATACCTATGCTCGAATACAATCAATTCTTCGT
>JAOZTL010000515.1 GCA_029942205.1 Bacteroidales bacterium
TTTAAAATAAAAGGTAAACTTATAATCCGTCCGACCGTTCATACGGATAATCATCAGAATCACCGATTTATCGAAAAAGTCAAAGACCTATTTGTTAGTTTCAGCAAAATCACGTCCAGCATGCAATGCATCAAGATTTTTCTGTACCACTTCTTCGCCTTTTTTACCAAAAATATCCCGAATCCCCGCTTCAAAATTCTCAAACGGAATATCGATAAATGGAGAAGCGGCCCCCAACATCACGATATTCATTGAACGACTTGCACCCAAATCTTTTGCAATTTTGTCGGCATCGATAGCAATAAAATTCCCTGTTTCACGAATTTTCTGTATCACTTCATTCAACTCTGGATAATTAGGTATATTTACAAAAGGAGTTGTGTTTGTTACAATCCAGCCACCTTTTTTCAAAAAAGGCAAATAACGCAACGATTCCATTGGCTCTACCGACAAAATCAAATCGGCTTTTCCTTGCGGAATCAAATCAGAAGCTATCGGCTTACTTGAAACCCGCATGTGAGATTCAACAGCACCGCCTCGCTGACTCATGCCGTGAACTTCTGATTGCTTTAAGTGTAATTTACTTTTAAGAGCAGACATGCCAATAGTTGCTGCTATCGACAAAATTCCCTGTCCACCTACTCCTGCTAAAATTATATCTGTTTTCATGTGTTTTTTTTTGTAAATTTGAAATATAATAAGGTCTTCAACCTTTTTAATCTTGCTTATGCAGCAAAATACAATTTTTCAATTGCCCAATAAAGCACCTATAATAATTAATTACAAACTTCGTCTGTTTTGATACTTACTTTTCAATAAGTTATTAATTTAATAGTTTTGTGCAAGTGCATGCAATATTAAATGGCACAAAGACTTAGTATAAAATACATAAAATTATTTCTTGGCATTCTTTTTTGCATTCGCTTTCAAACGCATCCGTCGGTTGAGTGTTTGTACACATTCACGACGTGGTATAATTACCGAAACTCCATCATATTCCAATTCTTCTTTCATGATAGCAACTATTTCATCGTGATTTTTACGAAGTGGCTTCACTACTCTAAGGTGCTCTGGTTCAACTCCTAAGCCTTTGCATATTTCTTCCAAACGACCAAAAGCATGTGAGTCTTGCCCTCCTGTCATTCCTGTTGTTGAATTATCTGAAATAACGATCGTAATTGGTGTTTTTTCAATAACAGCATCCAATAAGCCTGTCATTCCTGAATGTGTAAATGTTGAATCGCCAATCATCGCCACAGCAGGCACTAATCCTGCATCAGCAGCACCTTTTGCCATTGTGATAGAAGCTCCCATGTCTACACAAGTATCAATTGCTTTTAGTGGCTCTAATGCACCTAAAGTATAGCATCCAATGTCTGCAAACACACGTCCTTTTCCATATTCTTTTAATGCAGCATTCATTGCTTCATACACGTCAATATGACCACAACCAGGGCACAACGTTGGTGGACGATTGGCAATTAAATCAGGAATTTCGTTTAGTTCAGATTCTGAAAAGCCTAATGCCTTTGCTACATGATTCGGATTCAATTCGCCATCACGTGGCAAACTTCCATCCAAACGACCACGTACTTTCTCCTTCTCCAAATAGCCTTTTAATTTTGACTCAACTACTGGGTATCCATCTTCTAAAACAAGAACTTCTTCGGTTTCAGCAAACAATTTTTCAATCATCGTGCGTGGTAATGGATATTGCCCGATTTTCAATATTGGATGTGGACATTTTCTATCCGAATAGTTCTCCATTAAGTAATTATAGCTAATTCCACATGCTATAATTCCCATTTTTTTGTCATCCCCATCGATATATTTATTATAAGCAGAACTTTCAGAATCTAATTCAAAATTAACTTGATTACTTAAAAGCCCTTTATAATTACTTCTTGCAATGGATGGAAGTAAAATAAACTGCAATGGATTATTTGGCAATCTTCCTGTATTCTGCTCTTTAATAGACTTTTGAGCTACACCAGCACGTGAATGCGAAATACGAGTCGTAAACCGAATCATCACTGGAATTTTAAATTTTTCAGATAATTCAAAAGCATGATAAGTCATTTCGTAAGCTTCCTGCTGATTGGATGGCTCTAAAATCGGAATCATCGAAAAATCACCATAAAATCGTGAATCCTGCTCATTTTGAGACGAATGCATCGATGGATCATCGGCAACCGCAACCACTAAACCACCATTGACTCCTGTTATTGCAGAGTTTACAAATGCATCCGCTGCAACGTTCAAACCCACGTGTTTCATGCACACCATCGCACGTTTGCCTGCATACGACATGCCCAAAGCACTCTCCATCGCCGTTTTTTCATTCGCCGACCATTGGCTATGCAATTTTCGCTCTTTCGCTATTTTATTTCGTTGCACATATTCTGTTATTTCTGTCGATGGCGTTCCTGGATATGCGTATACGCCAGACATGCCGCCATCAATTGCTCCTTGCGCAATCGCTTCAGCTCCTAGTAATAATAAATTTTCCATTTGTTTTGTGGGTATTAAATGATTGTTGATTTAAGTTTTCGCTACTTAAAATCTCTTATTGTTTAATATCTTTTTAAAAAAAATAATTAAATAAAATAAAGTATTCTCCTTAGATCCTAATTGAAATAAATCATTGTAAATTACTGATTTAATTGATGTTATAGAATTACGTAAGCAACAATGGAAGAAAACCTTGTAGGTAAGTTTTGAGACAGAATTTAGTGGACATCACGACGTTTGATGTCAATAAAAATCTTTTTTTCGAGTATTTCTGCTATAAAGTATGACATAAGATTTTCGACCTTTTTAATGTGGTTTAAACACTTGTGCAAAACTATCGTAAATGATTTATACTAAATTATGGTAATAATTATGAT
>JAOZTL010000516.1 GCA_029942205.1 Bacteroidales bacterium
TAAATAAAATTAAGAATGAGTAAAGTCACTACTTTTTTACGCTATCAATCAATTAAAATCAACTTCGTAAAGTAGTAATAGTTTTAAAAACTTTATTTTATTGAACAATATAGATTTACAGAATTGAGTAAGCAACATTAAATAGATCGAAAACCTTATTAGAGCACTTAATTTTGTTTGAATACAGAACAAAAAAAGTCATTGGTCAATAAAAAAGCATCGTTTCTCAAAAAAAAACGATCATTCGTCTAATCTTTAAAAAAAATAATTGTATATTTGGAGTGCATATAAACACAAAAATTATTAATCACTAAAAAATAAAACAAAATGGATCAATATTTTTCAAAAGTAAAAGCCTATCTCCTTGATTTAGACTATGTAATCAGCTCAGAAAATGAAGAAGAAAACTTTTTAGTAGTAACAAACGAAGAAGAAGGCATCTCTAATATGGTACTTATTTGTGCAGATCCAATCCTTATTATGGAGCAATTTCTGTTTGAAGTAAAAAATGAAAGTCTCGAAATGTACAAAAACCTGCTTCAAAAAAACAGAGACATCATTCATGGAGCTTTTGTATTAGACGAAGAAAGCAACAAAGTAATTTTCAGAGACACTTTACAACTCGAAAACTTAGACGCAAACGAACTAGAAGGTTCTATGAACTCTTTGTCGTTGTTGCTTAGTGAATATGCCGATAACATTATCGAATATTCAAAATAAAGTTTTCTATTATACTAAATAGTGGTAATAATTATGATTCTAAAAATGATTTTGTTTTTATAATTATTGCAGTATTTTAGTATGCATTGCAGCATAATAATAAACACTTTGCGCCAAACAACGAAATGGCTCGAAGTGTTTATTTATTAAAGTCTTCGACTTTTTTTGATGTAACTTACGCACTCGTGCAAATTCATTACTCCTAGGAATTTACCTAAGAGTATATGGATTATTTTTTTCACTGGAGCTTACAAGCATTTTTTTTATCAACCAAATAACACCAAATTACGTACAAAAAACAACAACCGTATGAGCTTTTTAAAACGATTACACAACATAGGCGAAGCAGAAGTAAATGCATGGATTGAGAAAAAACAAGATCCATTGAAAATGTTTGAACAAGGAATCAGAGACTTAAAAGCCGACTTTGATAAAAACCTGAAAACAATTGCTCAATTAAAAGCTTCTCGTATCAAAACAACAAACGATACGGAATTTTTGCACAAAAAAATCACCGCCCTCGATGATGATGCCATCCAAAGCTTTGAGAAAACACGCAATGGTCAGCTATCACTCGAAATAGCCGAAGATTTGGCTCGTACAGCACTTATCGAAAAAGAAAAAGCAGAGCTAAAATTAAAAGCCCTAGAAGCGGACATGGAAATGTACAGCGAAAAAATAAAGATCCTCGAAAGCTCGCTAGAGGAAACCAAAATAAAAATAGAATCTTACGAAAATGAATTGCTTGCTCTTAAAACAAAATATCAACAAAAGAAAACAACCAAGCAACAAACCAAAAAAATCCCTACGGTAAAAGATAGTAGTGCCACTATAGAAATGCTCGAACGCATGAAATCCAAAATAGAACAAGAGGAGATTCTTTCTGAAGAATACAACAATTTGGATAGAATGGACGCAGCGCATAGTGCCGAAATAGAAGAACGCCTCAATGAGTTAAAGACCAAACTGAAAAAATAAGGTCTTACGCTCTCATACACCCCTATCCAAAGCTTTTCCATCAAAAAGGAAAGGTTTCTGGTTGTAAGTGTTATGCTTATTTTTAAGCCAAAACAGATAAATATTTAGAACAATAAATACAAAATACTTACTTGTCTCCACGCAACAAGCGAAATCGTTTTCGAGCATCAATAACAAAAATACTCCCAGAATGCTCCACCATGATTTGTTTATAATATGCCATTGCCTTTTCTTTATCGTTCAGCTGGTAATCGTAAATTTTAGCTAATCGATACAAGGCATTGTCTGCCAGCAGATCGTAGCTATAATGAGTAACTACATGTTCAAAAAGAGCTACTGCGTCAGTATATTTCAGTTGGTTCTCAAGCAGAATACCTTTTTTATAGTAAGCATTATCCATCAATCCGCTGGAGGGATGAAACTCAATAATGGAGTCTAAACTAAGCAATGCCAACGAATCGTTCTTTTGATGAGAAAGCAAATCTGCATGCGCAAAAATCTGTAAACTAGACGATAACGAGTCTTCATCCATGTTTTCGGAAATAAGTAGCGATAATTCTAAAGCATCATTCGCAATTAATTTGGTCGTATTTCCTTTCAGTACCTTTAATTGCGCCAAAGACCATTGAAAGTTTCCTGTGTAATATGCCAATCGTGCCTTTTTATATCGAGCCAAATAGCCTGTTTCATTGTCTCTATTTTCTTTTTCAGCTTGTGCGTATACCAATGTTGCATCCCACTGGTCGCCTGTCATTAGTTTGATGTCGCCAAGTTCTATTTTACAAATTCCACTCTGTTTTTTACTCAATGCAGGAATGGCAATCACCGATTCGAGCAACTCCATCCCTTTCTGTGGCGCATTCAAATAAAATGCTTGCAGGTGCGCCAGTTCTCGCACCATTTTTACCGATTCTGAACGAATGCCCATTTCATTAATAACTTGCAAGTATCGTGTTTCTACGTTTTTAATTTCATTCTCTCCTGACATTTTTCCTTCTGTTATTTTCAAATACATCACACGTAACAGTGCCTCTTGCGAAACATGATAATACACCGCTCTTTTGTTCTTAACCAACACGTGCTCAAAAGCATTCTCTGCCTCATCATAAGCCAAATTATCTAAAGCTATCATTCCTATCTCATAACAATACTTGCCAGTGTTTCCCGTACGCCTATCCAA
>JAOZTL010000517.1 GCA_029942205.1 Bacteroidales bacterium
TAAAGATTTTTATCAGGTTTTCATGTCTTAATTTCTTTATTACTCATACTTCCATCTTGCATCTACGTCCCGACAAACACTACAAGTACACAAAATTTAGCTTCTATTTATAATCCAACATCCAATACCATAAAACCTCTTTATTTTACTTATATTGAGTCGGATACAAAATCAAAATTATACATCAATATTTCTTTATACGATTTGATGTTTGTTGAAGTAGAAAAAAATAAACCTCAAAAATCAAAAGTTCTTATTTCATACCAAATTTATTCTTCGTTTGAAAGCAATGAGCTAATAGACAGTGCATCAAGTACTTTAGAAATATTCCGTAAATATAAACAAAAAAATGTACTCTATAATTTCAACATGAACGATGATACATTGAGCAATTATTTAGTTAAAATTTATGTTACAGACATATTTCGCCGAAAAACCTTCCACTCCTACTTAACTGTTAATAAAAAAAACAATCGCACCAGTCAAAATTTCATTGTACTTGAAGCCAAAACATTTAAGCCTTATTATGGCAATTATTTCCGTCCGAAAAAAAATTACATCATCCGCAACGATCGTCAAAATCCAGATAGTTTATTTATTTCTTATTACAAAAAACAACGCTTACCAGCAGCTCCTCCATTTTCTTCGCTCGTACAAACTTTCGACAAAAAACCAGATTCTGTTTATCGTCAAAAATACAATAATGGTATTATTTTTAGTACAAAATCAAAAGGAATGTATTTTATACAAAATGACACTTCTCACACCGAAGGTTTAGCAAAAGGAATATTCAATACATACTACCCACTTGTAAAAAGCACATCAGACATGCTTGAACCTCTTCAATATTTGACTTCGAGCAAAGAATTTGCTAAACTAAATAAACTAGAAAATAAGAAATTAGGAATTGATAATTTTTGGCTAAAAGCAGCAGGAAACTATGACGAAGCACGCGAATTAATAAAAATTTTCTATAATAGAGTAACTTTTGCTAATTTATATTTTGCATCATACACAGAAGGTTGGAAAACAGACAGAGGCATGATTTACATTATTTTTGGTCCTCCCAAAATGGTATCGAAAAAAGCGGCAGGCGAAAAATGGATTTATAGCGACAATCGTAATTATAAATCACTCATTTTTGAATTTGAACGAAAAAGTAATAATTTTTCAGATAATGAATACGTCTTAATACGTAGTATCAACTATAAATCAGACTGGTACAGAGCCGTGGACACGTGGCGAAAAGGAAAAGTTTATTCTTTTCCAAAATAAGGTCTTTGATTTTTTTATGTTGCTTACGAAATTAATTCAGCAAGACCTTAATTTAAAATTAAACTAAATAACAAAAAAAATAAATCATCTAATAATATATAATATGTCAGAAAAAGAATATGTTTTCGGAATAAGAGCCGTAATAGAAGCCATAAAATCGGGAAAAGAAATAGAACGTCTTTTAATTAAAAAAGGGCTAAAAGGCGAATTATTTGGCGAATTATTCGCATTGATCCGCGAATTAGAAATTCCATTTCAACACGTACCTATCGAGAAAATAAACCGTATAACCCAAAAAAATCATCAAGGTGTAGTTGCTTATTTATCAGCTATTACGTACCATTCTATCGAAAATATCATTCCGATGGTATTCGAGAAAGGCGAAAATCCATTGATTTTGGTATTGGATAGAGTTACGGATGTACGAAATTTTGGTGCAATTGCCCGTACTGCAGAATGTTCAGGCGTGCATGCAATAATGATTCCAAACAAGGGAGCAGCACAAATAAACTCGGATGCGTTGAAAACTTCTGCTGGAGCATTACATAATATTCCTGTTTGTAGAGTTAATAGTTTAAAAGACGGAATTTCGTTTTTGAAAAAAAGTGGACTACAAATTTTTGCCGTAAGCGAAAAATCCGAAGATGATTATTTTAAGTCTGATTTTTCGACACCAACAGCATTCATCATGGGAGCAGAAGATAAAGGAATTGCTCTCGAACTTATTCATGAAGCTGATAAAAATATTAGAATTCCTATTTTAGGAGACATCGATTCGTTGAATGTATCGGTTGCTACAGGAATAATTTTATATGAATCGGTAAAACAACGTCTTACTCAATAATCGACTTTATTAAAGCCATACAATGCAAAAAATATCTTTATTCTTAGTACTTTTTATTTTCTTTTTTTCGTGTCAAAATTCAGAAGATACTGACATAGAAGACACTTCTGAAATAAGAGAAAACTCCGAATTAAAAAGAAATAATAATAAAACTTCCCATTTTTCGGATACAATTTTTGTAAGGCAAGGAGATATTTTTGATTTTGAACTATTATCCGAATCCAGTGATGGATATAAATGGAATTTAGACAAAAATTTTCCTGATGGGATTGTTAGTTTCAAAGGAAAAGACTATCTTGAGGGCGGAGAAACAACTGTAAGCGAAGGAGGTGTCGAATATTGGGTGTTTTCTGCTACTAAAAAAGGAAAATGTTCGCTGCAATTTTCTCTTTCACGAGAATGGGACGAAATCCCTACTGAGATTCGTGAATTTTTCATTATTATTAAGTAGGCAGATAAAATTAATTATATATTTACAATTCTGTATCTTGCTGAATCGTCGAAATTTACAGAATTGCGTAATCGGTCAAAAGACCTTAAATAATTATAAACCAAACTAATACAATAATCATGAGTGAAGAAAAAGACAAACAGCCCCTAGAAGAGTCTTCCCAAAAAACAGGCTTTGCTGCATTTTGGAAAAATTTGAGCTCTAAATTTTCCAAAACATTTTTGATCCCTCCAGTGCTAACCGTTATTATAACGGCAGTGGTAGGTCCATTGGCTATCGGTTGGATCAATAATGACATGAAAC
>JAOZTL010000518.1 GCA_029942205.1 Bacteroidales bacterium
TGACTTGTCAAAAGTGATTCCTTTAATCGATTTCAACTCAAACGACATTCAAGTGTATCCACCCAATAGTGGTAGGAAAGAACTAAAAACGGCTATTAATCAGCATTATTTCCACGGTCAAACAAGCGACAATCATATTTTTATTACCAATGGTGGTATGAATGCTTTAGACCTAACAATCAAGACCTTAGATGTAGATCAAATTCTTGTACCAAAACTTTATTGGGGGGCTTATCTGAATATAATGAAAGTAAATCAGCGAGAATATAGCTGGTACGAAAATTTTGATTGGCTAAGCCAAAATGTAGAAAACTTAAAAGGTTCGGCAATTATTATTTGCGACCCCAACAATCCAGTGGGCGATAAGTATGACGATCAAAAGCTTTTGAAATTAGTCAAATTATTAAACGACAACGGGATAATTGTCATTTGGGATAGCCCGTATCGGATGCTTTTCTTTGATGAAACCGACCAGCTATACTCCGATTTGCTTGCTTTCGATAATGTGATATTGATTGAGAGTTTCAGTAAATCGATTGGTTTAAGCGGACAACGTCTGGGATTTATTCATAGTAATAATGTAGACTTTGGAGACGAACTAAATATCAATATTCTATACGTAACAAACGGGATCAATGCCTTTGCGCAAGTTTTAGTCGAAAAAATACTAACTAGCCCCGAAGGACAATCGGCAGCACGTGAATTTAAAAAAGCAACAACCGACGGAATACGCAAAAATATTGTATATTTACAGAATCAAGGCTTACTGGCAAAGCGTTTTTATGAGAACTCTACGCCAATGGGTATTTTTATGATTATCGAAAAAACCTTCGAGGAGTTGCTCGACAAACAAATCGGTAGCGTTGCATTGCCTTATTTTACGCAATTAGATAAAAAAGATGCTGAAAAATATGTACGGATATGCGTGTCTGTTCCGCACGAAAAATTTAAGTCTTATTTTGACCGCATAAAGTCTTCTACCTTTTCTTAAGTTGCTTACGCACGAGTGAAACCATTTTCTTAATCAATGATTATCAAGAAATAATTATAACAGCAATTCAGTATAGCTTTCTATTAATTAGGTGAGTTTGGTCTAACAACACTTCGTTGAATTATAAATTGTAAAATATGAGTTCCAAATTAAAATACAGATTTTTAACAATTTATCTTAAACAAACAATGCTTTTCAATTTCTTGTAAATCAAACATATACAGAAACTTAACGAACCATTGCATAAGCAACATCAAAAAAGATCGAAGACTTTGAAATCATCAAAATAAAAAACAAATATTACGAAATAAGATGAAATTTATTACTTTTGCCACAAACAAGTAGAAACAAGAAAATAGGTCGTAGACCTTATTACTAAAATAAAAATAGAAACTGTGGATATTTTTGAAAAATTAAAACCAGAAAATTCAGATTTAGGAAAATACCAACAAGTAGGACACGGATATTACACGTTCCCTAAGTTGGAAGGAGAATTGAATCCAGAAATGATTTTTCAAGGTCGCAAAGTACTCACTTGGAGTTTAAACAACTATTTAGGTCTAGGAAATCATCCCGAAGTTCGTGAAGCCGATGCTAAAGCTTCCAAAGAGTGGGGTTTAGCATACCCAATGGGTGCAAGAATAATGTCGGGACAAACCAAATACCACGAAGAATTAGAACAAAAATTAGCTGATTTTGTAGAAAAAGAAAAAGGCTATTTACTCAATTATGGTTACCAAGGCATGGTGTCTATCATCGACACATTGCTTGGTCGTAATGACGTGGCTGTATACGACTCGGACTCACATGCGTGTATTTTGGATGGATTGCGCCTTCACATGGGAAAACGTTTTGTGTATAAACACAACGACATGGAAAGCCTTGAAAAACAATTGATCAGAGCCGAAAAATTAACCGAAAAAACAAAAGGCGGTATTTTACTCATCACCGAAGGAGTATTCGGAATGGAAGGCGACTTGGGACATTTGCACGAAATTGTAAAATTCAAAGACAAATACCAATTTCGTATTTTAGTGGATGATGCTCACGGATTTGGTACAATGGGCGAAAAGGGAGCTGGTACTGGTGAACATTACGGCGTACAAGATAAAATTGACGTATATTTTTCTACTTTTGCCAAGTCAATGGCAGGAATTGGCGCATTTGTAGCTGCGGATAAATACATAATTGATTTCTTAACGTATAACATGCGTTCGCAAATCTTTGCAAAATCATTGCCTATGCCAATGGTGCATGGTGCGCTAAAACGCCTCGAACTGTTGCAAACAAAACCCGAATTAAAAAATCATTTATGGACGGTGGTCAATGCTTTACAATCGGGCTTAAAAGAAAAAGGATTCAATATTGGCGTTACAGAATCACCCGTAACTCCTGTTTTCTTTGAAGGAAATGTAGCTCAAGGTGCAAATGTATTAAAAGATTTACGTGAAAACTATAATATATTTTGCTCAATCGTGATTTATCCTGTAGTGCCCAAAGGTACTATTATGCTTCGCTTAATCCCGACAGCAGCACACACGCTAGAACATGTAGAGCGTACAATTAAAGCTTTCTCTGACGTTTTTGAAAAACTACAAACAGGCGAATACGATGCCGACGAAGTTACCTTATAAAGGTCTTCGACCTATTTGATGTTACTTACATAAAGTCGCAACTTTACTGTGAAATTTCATTAGCTACGACATAAATACCGTAGCTAATAAAAAATCTATCATAGGTTTTAGGTATGATGAAAATTGCGTAAAGATTTTTTGTTTCTTTTGTTTCAAGACAAAAGAAAATAGATTCTTTATATTTTTAATCCATTAAACGATTAAATAAAACAGAAGAGAACTAATAATTTAAAATAATATTCAAA
>JAOZTL010000519.1 GCA_029942205.1 Bacteroidales bacterium
TGCTGGCTTGGCTACTACTCCGATGATTTATTATACCACTGCTTATAAAAAATATACGGCATCGGTAATGATAACCGCTTCGCACAACGCCAAAGAGTACAATGGCTTGAAAATATCACGAGAAAAAGCACTTCCAGTGGGCTACGACACAGGGCTGAATGAACTGGAAAAAATAATGAATACCCAAAAAATCGAATTAGCCGAAATCCCAGGACAAATATTTGAAATTGATGCAAAAAGCGATTATTTGGATTTTCAACAAAGCTATACGACAGATTTATCGGGACTAACTATCGGTATCGATTGCTCAAACGGTATGGCCGGCTTGTTGGTTCGGGATATTTTGGGCGACGAGCCACATTATATTTTCGAGGAACTGGACGGCAGCTTTCCCAATCACGAAGCCAATCCGCTAGTAGCCAAAAACATTGTTGATCTACAAAAATTGGTTATGGACAAGCAATGCGACATCGGCGTTATTTTTGATGGTGATGCCGACCGTGTGATGTTTGTGGACGAAAAAGGGCAGTTCATTTCACCCGACTTAATGATTGCCGTTTTGGGTTATCATTTCTTCAAGAATGGCGCAAACAAAGGCGCAAAAGTGCTTCAAGACATTCGTACCTCCAAGTCGGTGGCCGAACAAATCAAGCGATTCGATGCCGAAGCGCACATTTGGCGTGTCGGGCGAGCGTATGCAGCACTCAAATTGCGTGAAATAGACGGACTCTTTGGTGGCGAATTAGCTGGTCATTATTACTTCAAAGATTTTTATTATTCGGATTCAGGACTACTTGCCGCTTCGCTGATTTTGGCTATTACTGCCGAACAAAAAGCGGCTGGAAAAAGCATTTCGGAACTTATCGCTGAAATAAAAGCTTACTCCAATTCGGGTGAAATAAATTTCCGAATTGAGAAAAAACAAGAAGCAATGGAAGCAGTCAAGAATCACTTTATCGAAGAAAATGAGCCAGAAGCATTGATGGATTTTGATGGTTATCGGGTAGAGTTTTCGGACTGGTGGTTTAACATTCGCCCATCCAACACCGAGCCTTACTTGCGCTTGTTGGTAGAAGCCAAAAATGATGATTTACTAAAACAGCGTGTAGACAAAATAACAGAAATTATTCAATCATTTGCATAAGGTCTTGACCTTTTTGATGTTGCTTGCGACTTGCGAAAGGACTTTCTCTAATCGTAAGCAATATCAGATAAGTCGAAGACCTATTGATATTCCACAAAGTCGATTTTGAGTTTCGACACAATCATAAAATCCTCGACATCTTCGATGGCATCCACATCGCTAGTTTCAAAAAACCAACTAACCGTTACTTCGCAGCCTTTATCTTGGTAATTTTTGAGCAAGCGCAAAATATCTAATATTCGCTTGGATGAGCTAGTATTATAATAAGACAGACGAAAAATAAATTTAATCGAATCATTCTCATTCAAATACTGCCTAAGCCACTCGGTCAAAGGGGTATAAAACTGAATTGTTTCTTCTAAGTAAGATTCTCCCGAAATTTCGCAAACGCCAGTTTCTGCATTAAAATTAACTGTTGGGATAAAATATTCGGCCTGATAGCCTTCTATAATTAAATTTTCCATTTTGATTTAAAATTTTCAATACACAAATTTAAGTTATCAACCTATTTTGTGAAATTAATCACTAAGGTCTTCACCCTTTTTGATATTGCTTATGCATTACCCCACTTTCTTAATTGCAACAGAAACTATTACAAAAGTAGAACCTGAGTCTGTTTTTTTTACATTAAACCGAATATTTTCGCCCGAAATCAGTGCACTATTCACCAAACCAAGGCTACGCTTTTCTTTATTGGATTTAGATAATTGCTTACGTTTAAATTCTCGCAAACATTTTCTGTCTTTCGTATTTATCAGCTCTATTGTTTTTTGTAAATTTTGTAAATTTTCTTCACTGGCATAATTTCCAGTAATAAATGCAAAATGCTCTGATTGATTCATAACGACAAAAATTCCTGCTCCATCTCGATATTCTTTATCGTTATTTTCGTCGGAATAACACGAAATATTATGGGTTAACTCAATGAATATTTTAAAAAAACGTCGAGCAATTTCTGTATTATGAGGAGCTATTTTTTCCAAGTTTTTAGCAATAGCTGTCAATAGCGATTTATCAAAATCACCTTGATAAGCAATCAATAGTTTGCCTCGATACAAGTCGTATAAGTCTGTAATTAATGATGAATTAGCCATTTTATTTTTTTATTTGATGCTAAAGGTACAAAAATATTCTAAAAACAAATTCTTTTTTTCAGACAGATTTTATTTTTTAACGAATAAACTCATAAATCCCTTTTTTTTTTGTTAATTTGTAGGTCTTAAGTCATTGAGTGCAATAATTTTAGTACAAGTGCGTAAACAACATCAAAAAGATCGAAGATCTTAAAAATAAATAATAGCTCCACACAAAATGGAACACTTAAATTTCAACAACTTACACAATTAAAATACATGAAAATAGGTTTATATTTTGGATCTTTCAATCCCGTTCACATTGGTCATTTGGCCATTGCTAATTATGTTGTCGAATATTCTGACCTAGATGAAGTTTGGTTTATCGTAAGCCCTCAAAATCCGTTCAAAAAAAAATCGAGCTTGCTAGATGAATACCAGCGTTTGCAGCTTTTGCAATTGGCTATCGAAGATTATCCGAAGCTAAAAGCCTCTGCCATCGAGTTTAAACTACCACAGCCATCTTACACCGTAAATACACTTACTTATTTGTACGATCAATATCCGCACCATTCTTTCTCGTTGATTATGGGAAGCGATAATTTAGCATCGATCAAACGTTGGAAAAATTACGAACAAATTTTTGCTCT
>JAOZTL010000520.1:0-333 GCA_029942205.1 Bacteroidales bacterium
ATATTTGGCTAAAAAATATCATATTGATATTCAAGAAAAAGAAGCTACCGAGGAAGAAAAAGAAAAGAAAAACGAACGAGAAAGCCTGCTCATCAGCACTTCGTATGCACAAAAAGCATTTACGGAGACTTTATTTCAGCATCCTGAAGGAAAAGCCATCGGGCTGAGTTATTTCAAAGAGAGAGGTTTTCGGGAAGAAACGATCGAGAAGTTTGAATTGGGATACAGTCCCAATGAGAAAGCCTTTTTTACGACTAAAGCCGAAAAAGCAGGTTATAAACTGGAGTACCTCGTAAAATCGGGACTGACGATACAGAAAGATGACTGGAAAAA
>JAOZTL010000520.1:343-2865 GCA_029942205.1 Bacteroidales bacterium
CTGGCGGGTAATGTGATCGCATTTGGCGCACGTACCTAACGCTCCGACAAGAAAACAGCCAAATACCTCAATTCGCCCGAATCGGAAATTTACCACAAAAGTAATATTTTGTATGGTATTTATTTTGCCAAAAAAGCAATCGTAAAAACCAACAAATGTTACATGGTGGAAGGCTATACCGACATGATTTCGATGTTTCAGACGGGTATAGAAAATGTAGTTGCCTCATCGGGAACGGCACTTACCTCGGCACAAGTGCGTTTGGTGAAGCGATTCACCACCAACCTTACCATTTTGTATGATGGCGATCCTGCTGGTATCAAAGCCTCCTTGCGGGGTATCGATTTGGTGCTTGAAGAGGGCTTGAATGTCAAAATTGTATTACTACCTGAAGGCGAAGATCCCGATTCGTATTCAAAAAAATTAAGTTCGCAAGAGTTTGTCGAATACATCGAGCAAAACGAGCGGGATTTTATCCGATTCAAAACCGAATTACTCATTTCCGAGGCAGAGAAAGATCCGATAAAAAAAGCCACACTCATCACCGACATCGTCCGATCGATTGCCATCATCCCCGATAATATTGTGCAGTCGGTGTATGTACGTGAAAGTAGCGAAATCCTAAATATTGCCGAGCAAGTTCTATACAACGAATTGAATAAAATTCGACAAAAAAAATTAGAACATGCCAACAAAAGTGCAAGCTACTCTTCGAATTATAATCAACCAAAATCGGTTCCTGTACCTGCGTTTGTAAACGAAATTTTTTCGGAACGGGAAGAGAAAAGTATCATCTACTTTTTACTCAACTTTGGGCATCAAAAGTATAGCCTATACGATGATGATGCCGAAACGGTGGAAGAGCATGATGCTAGCAGAGATATTTCGGTTGCGCAATACATTGTGGGAGAAATACAAAACGATGATCTCAATTTTAGTAATTTGATTTATAAACAAATATTTGAACAATACGAAACCAGCCTAAACAATAACATATTGATGGACGAAAAAAGCTTCATCAACCACACTAATAACGAAATACGAAGCTTGGCTGCCAATTTACTTTCCTCCAATTATCAGCCTAGCGAAATATGGAACAAAGGCGGAAGGAAAATCGATACTCCTGAACTGACTTACAAGAAAGATGTTACCAAAGCCATGTTTTCCTACAAACTTAAAGTGGTGCAAATGGCGATCAAAAATATCGAAAATGAAATAAAAATACTTTCCCCAGAGGATGCTGGCAAATTAGAGGAATTATTTACTAAAAAAATGATGCTCGATCAAGTAAAAATGCAACTCGCCAAAGAAGTTGGAGATCGAATCATATTCTAGGTCTGCGACCTTTTTGATGTTACTCACGCAAGATTTAAGAGTATTTATAATAAAGAAAAATAGTGGTAAAATCTGTGTTTCTATAAAAAATAAAAACGCTGATGACACTCGATAACATGAATAAAAAAGATCTGTGAGTATCCGTATCATCCGTTAGATCCGAAGGTTGAAGACCTTATTTCTTTTCCTTCAGTGGTTTTTTATTTACTTCATCGCTTTGTAACTGTACACCAATGAACCACTCTATTTCATTCTCAAAATTAGAGACCAACTCTATCAAATTGGGATAATACATTACCTTTTCAGGCTGAATATGCTTCAAATAATCCCCCGTAGTCCACTTGCCATCGTTGTTGGTATCAAAAATGATCTTCAGTTTGTAAGGTGCAGGGGCTAAAAAATCAAATACGATTGAATCCTGATCGGAAACCGCATACTCACTAAGGATTTTTTCCTCTTCGTCCAGCAATTGTACCACTAGGTGCTCAAACTCAACAGGAAAACGCATCGGCAACGAGTCTCTCTGAGTCAAATTAACGAGTAATTTAATTTTTCCATAATAATCACTCGACTGCACATTGAAGTCTGCTTGTAAACTATCGTTCTGCCACTCAAAAATATCGGTAAAAGCCATCGAATCCACCACCAAACGGTAATTAGTTGCTTCCTTCCAGTCTGCTTTCACATGGTAATGGCGCAAATTCACCGAGTCGGCATAAAACGCAAAGGGTACAGGCTCTTCGATCGTAACGGTTTTGTCATCACCACCAATATTTTTCATGCGTATAGCAATAGGCAAGTACAACGTATCGGTAAGCGTCAAGCGGTTACGCTGCTCATCCTCAAATGTAGCAAGCACCAGCACACTGTCCTTTTCTTCCACCTCCTTGCTGGTCAATTGAAAAAACACGCTGTCGGGACTCGTGCTAGCGACTGTTTTGTACCAATCGGGGGCTGTAAAGTTCAAGCCTTTCAGTTGCATGTTTCCAATCATATTCTTTTGCATTCGGATACGAATCAGCCCATTATCCGTTCTATCGGCATGAATAATTTTTTGTTCTATCGGTCTATAAACCAACGAGAAAGTGTCCACAAACAAGACCTCTACACTATCAAACCCTTCGCCCATGCTTGTCTCGATGCCCATAGCTATCGTATCGGCATTAATGAGGCTCGTAGCCGTAAGT
>JAOZTL010000521.1:0-1169 GCA_029942205.1 Bacteroidales bacterium
TCTTTCTTAAATTTTTCCACAGCACTATTTTTTTTAATTTTTTTACCAATAACAAACGCTTTATATAACGCTTTTTCTTCCCAAAATTTTTCTTCCATTTCATCAGGAAGAAGTGTTTTTATATCTGGCCCTTTACCATTCAGATTCATTGTCAATCCCATAATTAAACCTTCATAGAAAACGAATGCCTTTTCATTATTTCCTTCTTTTTCATAAGATAGAGCTGTTTTATATTTAGCTTTAGCAGCAATTCCTTTTTGTTTTGAGAAAAATGCAGTTGAAGCAATACTATTTAAATCTTTTCTAGCTTTCTCATAATCTTTTAAAATGAAAAGGATTTCTGCTCTTAAAAATTTTCCTTCATAAAAGTAAGATGTTTTATCATTTGATAGTAAACTGTCTAAATGTTTGACAGCGGTTTTATTATCTTCTGAGCAATAAGCAGCTTTTGCCGCATCTACTTGTAAAGCCTCTTTTATTATTTCCATATTTTTAGCTAGTTTATCAGAGGATAAAGATTTTGCCATATCTTCACCTAACCAATCAGCATGAACAGGTTTTTCTAATAATTTAAATAATTTTGTCGCAGCTTGTAAGGCGATATTTCCAGATTGTTTTGTAGGCGGTTCACCGCATTTTATCACATTTTTCACAATCCAACGTAATTTAGAAATAGAAAGTTTTTGTTTTTGTTCAAATATTTTACTTGAAATCTCAAGGCATTTGGCATAATTTTTTACTTCAAACATACTTTTAGCAAGAGAGAATAAAGCTTCTTTCCCTTCTTTAGAGTCAGGATATTTTTTAGATAATTCTTCTAAAACAGTTGACGCTTGTTTAAAATCTCCAAGTTTAGCATATAAATTCCCTACAGTTGACATTGCACGAGGAACGTTTTTATGATCAGCATTATTTTTAGTAAATTTCGATAACGCTTCAATTGCTTTTTTGTATTGATTAGTTGTTTCATAACTATAACCTAACAGTTCTATTGCTGTGCTTATAGTTTTTGCCATTTTTTCATTTTTAACTTCTTTATTTAGTTTTCCTCCTGTTGCAATCCATTTTTGAAATTCAGACAAATGCTCAATTGCTTTTGTATATGCTACTTTAGCTTGAGCATCTAACTTTTTAATTTCTTCTAATTTTGAGGAATGCATAGACTCTGG
>JAOZTL010000521.1:1179-2860 GCA_029942205.1 Bacteroidales bacterium
TTAAAATACGCCGAACCTGCACCAAGTTTAGCATTGGCTAATTTAATCAAATCCTTTTTTTCTACTTCACAAAATTTTAGATATGCAACAATTGATTTATCAAATTCTTTTGTGAAATTATAACATACACCTAACATATATAAGGCTACATTCGCATAATCTGTGTGTGCACAATTATCTAAAATCCATTGATATTGTTTTATTGCCTTGTTGCAATTTACTGCAATATCAGTTGAAATGGCATTTTTTTGTTCCAAATTTTTAGCAATTTTACTAAAATCTTTTGCCTTGCGATAATAATTTTGTGCAATTAACATTGCAATTCCACTTGCATATTCATTAGAAGGAGAATTCTTCAGGAAAATATCAAAAATAAAGACAGCCTCTTCTTTAATGTTTTTCCCCCATAATGTATGTCCTGCTTTTAATACAGCCATTGGTGTTTCAGGGGCTTTAGGGTAAAATTCTGCGAGATACGCAGCTAAAGCAGTTACTTCTAAAACTCCATCAGAACCGCTAGGTAATTTAGCATTTAAAAAAGATTCTATTAATTTATCTAAGCAATCAGGTATTCCAGTTTGAGATTCTTGGTCTGATCTTGCATTTGCAAAAGAGTGTTGTAATTGCGGAATAGCTTCAGCGTATTTTTTTGATTTAAGTAATACTTCTGTTTTTGCTTCTACTATAGTTTTTTTATCTAGTTTAGGAGGTTCAAAATCTTCTGGGAAAGGACATTTGAATTCCATTTTTTCGAGTTCCTCTTGAACTTTCAGTGCGTACTTAAAAGCGTCTTTGGTATTTTTATGTCCCTTATATTCACGTTGATTTGCAACTGAGGCTAATTTTTTAAATGCAGCTCTTAAATATTTTGTTTTTTTAGTACCTTCAGCAGTTTTAGATTTTTCAAAAAATATTCGTGCCGCCCAATACTTAAAGCCACCTGCTGGAGAATTTCCTGGGTCATCTGCTCGTTGATATGCTTCGTCTAAACCCTTAATAAGACTAATATCCACTTGTAACTCTTTTATGGCATCATCATATCTTCCTAATATAAAATGACCTCTTCCAGCACCGATATAAGAAAGTGCTGTTATTGCATCACGACCTCCCCAACGAAGCCATTCAAAAGATGGAAGTTCCTTGTCTGTAATGCCTTTTTTTGATTTTTCACGTAAATATTTACGTAGTTTTTTCTGGAATTTTTTATCATTTTCACCAGGCGTTTTCTTTGGTCTATTAGGGTCTTCAACAAATGATCTAGTAAGACAATCTTGAATAATTGTTTGCCAACCGTCTAATCCTTGACTTTTCATTTTTGTAGCAACATCAAGTTTTGCATTTAATTTTATTAAAACGACTAAGCGTTCGTTAATCACTTTTGAAACTTTAGATAATAAATCAATTGTCTCTCCAGCCTTTTTTGCATTTCCATCTAATTTATAAGCTTGAGCTAGAATTCCTATAGCCTGTTTCACAACAGCTTCTAAATCTTCATCTAAATCTTCTTCTTCACAATATTTAATATAATATTGGACATATTTTTCTAATGCAACAATAGCTTGTTTGAATTTGCCTTTTCTTAATACTGCTATTCCTAATGCCCTTTGCCCTTCTGTATAGGCTTCGCTCATTGGTGTAATAGCATTAATAATAGAAATCCCTTCATTCATTTTTTTATCAA
>JAOZTL010000522.1 GCA_029942205.1 Bacteroidales bacterium
GTTTGGATACGCATAAACATCGGCAAAAAACTCACCAGCTTCTGTAGCGTCTGATTTATAGCTAATTATGCCTCTACTTGTTGCAATATAAACGATTCCTGTATCATCGTCAATTTTAATTTTCTTAATATCGTTTGATAATAAAGGACTATTTTCTTCAGTAAAATGTTCAATTTCTCTAGTTCCATCAGGTGAGAGTAAAAATACACCAGATTTTTGAGTTCCTATCCATTTTCTGTTAGCACCATCAATATCTATTGTTTGTATTAATTCGGTTTTAAGTAAGTGTTTTCCTTCGCCATTCACATCAACAACAATTTGGGAGGCGTAAAAATATTCTTGATTTTCAAATACATTTTCAGGATTGTAATAAACAACAATTCCTTCGTTTGTTCCAAGCCAAATAACACCTTCGTTATCTTCTGCAATAGTATAAATGTAATTTGGAAGTATAGTCCCATCTTTATCAACGTTTTTAAATTGGCGTACTTGATCATCGGTTTCATCATCAATAGTTCCGTTGTCATTAAAAGCAGCTAAACCCGTTCTTCGCAAAATAAGCCACTTTGTATTATTTTGAGTTATTATCATGTCCAAAGCTATCACGTCAAAAACATCTTTGTGGTTAAAACTCTTCCAAGTGCCATCTTTCTTTCTTACTGAAATTTGTTCATCAACACCGAAATTAGTCATCCACAAATTTTGGTCATCGTCAAAAGCAAAGCCTCCAATTCTAATATAATTTTTTCCTTGAATTATTGTTTGTAATGTATGTTCTGAAAAATTACTGGTGTCATATTGTTTAACTATCTCATTATCATAAACTTCAACTAAACCATAATTTGTGCATCCTATAAAAACTTGCTTTGGGTCTTTGGGGTTTATTTTTACTAAGGTCCAATCTCTTTGATTTTTGTTTGCTATGTAACTCCATTTTTTTGCTTCATAAGTATAGGCTAATGCACTAAAATTTGCTCTTCCTGTATTGCTTACTCTCCCACCTCTAGTAGCCCATAGTTTGCTATTTACTATATCAATATCAAAAGTTTCAGTATAAACAGGTCCATTAGGTTGATATGCTGCTCTTTCATTATTTCCTTTCTTTTTAAGAAGCCCTCTATTGTAGCTAGCAATATACATTACATCGTCGTAAAGAAAAACATCACGGGGGCTTGGCCATGAATAAACTCTCTCTGAATGTTCAAATTTTTCATTTGCTGAATTATAAAAATACATTCCAGTATCAACAAAAAGAATAAGTTCATTATTAATTGTTTTAATTTTCTTCTTTTTGTAAATATTTTCAGCCGCAAACTCAAAAGAGTTAAAATCTAAACTGACTTGATATAAAATAGAACTATCGGGCGAGTAATTACCTAAAGTGTAAAGTTTATTTTCAAAAACACTAATGTGTGTAAATTCGTTATCAGAAGTAGGTAAAATGGTGCACTTTTCCCAACTTTCATAATTAACTATCTCAGGTTTTGCTTCTTCTGCTTTGTAGATACCTTGCTCGGTAGCAGCATACAAATATGTTCCATCATAAGAAAGTTCTGTAACATTTATTTGAAGTCCATCTTCACCAATATAATAAGTGTCCGAAATTTCATTTTTTTCAATATTTAATTTTACTATTCCAAAACCACATGAAAGATAAACATAATCTTTTACAAATAAAATTGAATTAACTCTTTTATTACCAATTATTTGTTTGTCTTTTATATCAGAAATATTAATAATTTCATTTCCTTTAATTAAATCAATATTTGAATTTTCGTAAGCAATAATAACAATATCAAGCTCTTCATTTGCATTAATTGCAGAAATATTAACATCAGAGAGTCCATTTATTTTAGATAATGCAGCTAGGCTATTATCTGTTTCATTGTACGTAAATAAACCGTCTTCAGTTACACAATATACAATGTCTTTATTTTTTGTTACTAATTTACCATTATAATATGGTAAATGCACTTCCCACTCACCTATTGTGTTTTGAGAATTTGCATAGTTAAATGCAAAAAGAAGAATTATTATAATTAGTTTTTTCATTTACTAAAATTATTAAATTATTCAATTAATATGGGACAAATTTATAATAAAAATATATTTTATAAAAATTCTAAAAAAAATACTTATATTTGTTTTTAATTCTTAAATAAAAAATTAAAATAATGTTTCAATTACTTCTTGAAAAATCTGCTCGTATTTTTGATTATTTATTTGAAAAATCAGAAAGCCCAGATATGCACAAGCGTATAAGCAGTACATTAGTCTTTCTCTTTTTATTATCTATCGTTTCTATTGTTCTCAATAAGAATGATTTATTACCTGCAAATCTTGCATATTTTGTGCCGAAAAATGTTTTTAGTGCCATTGAAATTGTTTTTACTTTTTTACTTATAGTGGAAATATTAGAAATGATATTTATTTTATCACGCTCTATATCAAGCGCTTTGGCAAAACAGTTTGAAATTCTTTCGTTAATATTATTACGACAATCATTTAAAGAATTCTCTAATTTTGAAGCAAACTTAGATTGGTCTAATTTTGAACCAATCTTACATATTACTTCTGATGCATTTAGCGCCTTGCTTATTTTTTTGAGTGTTACTATTTTCTTAAAAATTCAAAAAAACCGCATAATTACTAGAAATGATAAAGAACAAATACGTTATGTAAAAATTAAAAAGCTATTGGCATTTATTATGCTAATGATTTTTATAGTAATGGGTTTTGAAAAAGCCTACGAATTTTTTATTTTACATTTAGAAGTAAATTTCTTTCAAAATTTTTACAATGTTCTTATTTTTACAGATATATTAATTGTGTTAATATCAATGCG
>JAOZTL010000523.1 GCA_029942205.1 Bacteroidales bacterium
AACAGGCAGAAAAGAAACGTTTTAAATTTATAATTATGATAGCATTTCAGTATATATAAACATTATATTTGGCTGAATAAAACTCAATATTTTAATATAATAATCAAATAGAACTTATTGTTCTACACAAAGGACGAATTAAATTTCAATAACTTACAAAATTTAAACACATGAAACAAAAACAGTTACTACTTTTAATCCTATTTTTTTTTAGTCAACAATTACTGGAAGCACAAACTGCTGGACAAATAGATTTTAATGATCTGGACAAATATGTTGAAAAAGCTCGAAAACAATGGAATATTCCTGGTTTGGCAATTGCTATCGTACATGACAATAAGCTTGTATTTTCTAAAGGCTACGGACTTCGCAATATCGAAAAAAAAGATAAAGTAGATCCAAACACGTTATTTGCAATTGCATCCAACACAAAAGCCTTTACTTCAGCGGCATTATCCATATTAGTGGCAGAAGGAAAAATAAGCTGGGACGATAAAGTAATCAAATACTTACCTTATTTTCAACTTTACGATCCATTCGTGAGCAACGAAATGCGCATTCGTGATTTACTATGCCATCGTACTGGATTAAAAACATTTAGTGGAGACCTGCTCTGGTATGGATCTACGTATAGCCGAAAAGAAGTCATTGAACGTGCTCATTTTTTGCAGCCAGCATACAGTTTTCGCAGTCATTATGGATATTCTAATATCATGTTTCTTGCTGCTGGCGAAATTATTCCTGCCGTTACAGGCAAAAGCTGGGATGATTTTGTAAAAGAATATTTTTTCGTTCCTCTAGGCATGCAGACTAGTAATACTAGCATTACTAAATTCAAAGAAAAAACAAATTTAGCAATACCTCATCATGTAAGTCTCGACAAAAAAACAATCACCATTCCTTACATTAACTGGGATAATATTGCTCCTGCAGGCTCAATAAACTCGAGTGTATCAGAGCTTTCCAACTGGATGATTATGCAACTGAATGATGGGAAGTTTGAAGGAAAACAAATTTTAGACCCAAAACAAATTTGGGAAATGCGCACCGCTCACACACCTTCGCCAATAAGTAAGGGAGCTGCAAGTCTTTGGTCTGAGAAACATTTCAATGCGTATGGATTAGGCTGGGATCTATTTGATTATCATGGAAATAAAATCGTAAATCACGGTGGTGGTGCTGACGGAATGATCTCAAAAGTAGTACTTATTCCTGAACAAAAATTAGGATTTGTTATTCTGACTAACAGTATCAATTACTTGCCTTCTGCTTTAATGTACGAAATTCTTGATCGTTATTTTGGTAAAGAGTCAAAAGACTGGAGTTCTACTTATTACAAATTTTATGAACGCAACCACAACCAAGCCAAAGCGGATAAAATAAATATTGATAAATCCAGAATTACCGATACTAAACCTTCTTTGGATTTATCGGAATATGTAGGCACTTATTCAGGTGATTTGTACGGAGATGCAACGGTAAGTATTAAAGCTAACGAGCTTGTTGTTAGCCTATTCGCTACACCAATGTTTGTGGGTGATTTATCGCATTGGCACTTTAATACGTTTCGTATCAAACTACGCAAAATAGTAAATTTACCTGAAGGGTTTGTCAGTTTTATTTTGAATGAAAATGCGAAAGTTGTAGAAATGAAAATCGATATTCCAAATCCCGATTTTGATTTTACTGAACTTAAATTTATAAAACAGAAATAAGATCTTCAGCTTACTGATTACTTACATAATAGTGTTATATTTAAACCGAAAAAATATCATTAACAAAAAAATCATGAAAAAAATTATTCTTTTAAGTTTTATTCTATCCTTTTCTATTCTTAGTAGTGCTCAATGGATTCGTTATTACGATTTTGCGAGTAATCGTTTAAATTTAGGACCTTCTTTTGCAGGCGAATATGCTGGCACACACATCACATCCGTTTTTGAAGAAACCTTAGGTAGTGATTCACAAACGTCAGCTTATTCATTGTCGTTTGAAACAACAGTACCACTGATTCGTGCAGGATTAGCTCTGAAAATAGACAATAATTTAGATCCATACATGAAAATGAAAAATTATGAGTTTATTTTGTCGAAAAAACTCCGCTTTGGAAAAAAACTATCACTTACTCCTGGTGTTAGCATTGCTTCTCGAAAATTAAATGTATTTAATATCTCCATTCAGGATCCAATTACTTCCTTAGGTATTGATGAATATAAAGACTTCAAAGCATCGCTTATCATACGCAGGAAAAGACTTTGGGCTGGTGCTACATTAAGTAATTTAAGCACTTCTGAAATTAGTATTAATTTAGAAGATTATAATGGATCTACATATTATTTATATGGTGGTTTTACTGCTAATTTTGGTAAAAAAGAACTAAAAAACAAAATAGAACTTTCAGGAATCTACCAAAATGCACTTGAAAACGAATTTGGAGGCGATTGGCATTTGGGTGCACGATTTGAGCTAGGACTCTTTATTATAGGTGCTGGTGCAACGATAGGTCCTGAATTAGAATATAAAAATTTTCAGTATTACACCATCGGGATTAGAAATACAAAAGCAGAGCTTCAATACAACTATGCAGCTGGAGCAAGCGATCAAGACATAGCTCTCCATCAAATTGTATTGCGTATGCACATGCATCGAAAAAAGAAATCAGAAAAAGCAATAGAAGCAGAAAAAACATTATAAACACTTCGTGCTATTTAATATGACCCACGCATTTATGTAAAACTAGCACAATTGACGACTTACTAAAAAACAGACATGTGATTTATCTTGTCTGCTTATTAAATTTCAATAACTTATAAACATTAAACTCATGAAAGAAAAAATT
>JAOZTL010000524.1 GCA_029942205.1 Bacteroidales bacterium
AGTTAAATTATGAAATATGAATTACAAATTAAAATACAGATAAAGTAGTAATATTATTTCTTTTTACTACATACTCTGATCTTTCTACTTTTTACTATAGACTCTAGTCTTTTCACTATTAAATTTACCAAATTGCATAAACAACATCAAAAAGGTCGAAGATCTTAATTATCAAAAAAAAAACATGCAAGAAGAAGAAAAACAATCATTAGAATATCAAAAAAAGCTCATCAATGAGAAAGAAAAGCTATTTTCACTTTTTTTTGAACAAGTACCAAATGGGGTTCTGTTTGTTAATGCGCAGTTCAAAATAGAAAGAGTCAATAATAAGGCTTGTGAGCTATTTGGTTATAAACAAGATATTTTGTACAAGAATTTTCTCTCTTTTTTACATCCAGACGATATCAAACAATTCACAAACACGATTGAAACATTGCAAGAATCGTCATTACCGTCTACTCGGCATGAAATGCGAATGATACACAAAGACAAATACACTCTATGGACATTTGCCGATATTTGGATTTTGCAAGAGACAACGAGTGCTCTTCGTTTTGTAATTCAGATACAAAATGTTACGAAACAAAAAATGGCAGAGCAAAAACTAGAAACATACAGAGACGAACTGGAATACCAAAACGAAAAACTTAAAAAGACACAACTCGATCTGCAACAAACCACCAAACGGCTATTCCGTTTGTATCAGTTTGCGCCAGTGCCCTACATTACCATCAATCGAAAACACGAAATAGAAAATCTGAACGAAAAATTTTGCGATCTGCTGGGACAAACAAAAAAGAATTTGATTCACAAACGCCTTAGCTCATTTGTAGATAAGGAAAGCAGAAAAGAATACAGAGAAAAAGTTGTTACTTTTTTTAATTTGCGACAAGGCGGAAAAATTGACTTAATACTACTCGACGAAAAGAAACAAAAGATTTGGGTAAACTTAGACTGCCTATTTTTCATGGAAGAAGATGAAGCCTTCCTACCTAAACTACGCATAACCATTACAGACATGACCCAGCATATCGTCGCCGAACAACGTCTCAAAAAAGCAAAAGAAGAAGCCGAAAGAGCCAACAAAACCATCAGCGAATTTATGGCAAATGTGAGCCACGAAATACGCACACCTCTAAATGCGATTATTGGTTTTGCCGAAATACTTGAAAACAAACTGAACGACAAAACAGTGTATCAGTCCTATATTAATGGCATTGTTACTGGCGGACGCAGCCTTTTGGCATTAATAAACTACATTCTGGATTTGTCCAAAATAGATGCAGGTAAGCAAGAAATAAAACTAAAAGAAACTCGAGTAGCCAATCTAATCAGAGAAATTGTTCAGATTTTCTCGGTCAAAGCAATAGAAAAAAACATACAATTGCATTTAGAAATAGAAAATGATTTTCCTGAAATGATATGGATAGACGAGAATATTTTACGTCAAATATTGTTTAATGTAATAGGTAATGCCGTCAAATTCACACTAAAAGGCTTCGTCAAGATAGAGGCTCGTATTATTTATCATCCCAAAAAAACGGATCTGCAAATAAGTGTAACAGACACAGGGATAGGCATTGAGAAAGAACAGCAGCATAGCATTTTTGAACCATTCATTCAACAGCACGACCAAGCCATGGTGGAAGGCGGCACTGGGCTAGGACTGCCTATCACCACTCGGCTATTGAACCTACTCGGCGGAACAATGACGCTCGATAGCGAAATAGACAAAGGATCGGTGTTTTCCTTTCTGTTTCCCAACGTGAAACTAGGCTACCATAGCCCCAAAATTCAAGAATCGAAAGAACCAATTATCGAGTTTGACGAACAAAAAATATTACTCGTAGAAGACATGGAGTCTAACAGAAATGTCTTTACTCTTTTTCTGGATGATACCAATTTGCGAATAGACTATGCCATAAACGGACGACAAGCGATCGAAAAAATAGCCCAAAACAAACCCGACCTCATCATTACCGATCTGCTAATGCCTGTATTATCGGGCTATGAGCTGATCGAAATTATTAGAAATGATAGATTGCTAGATGCCGTGCCTGTGATTGTGTTTTCGGCTGTAGATGAACACCTTGCTAGCGAACAAATTCAAATGCCCTACGAAGGTTTTTTGATGAAACCTATCGTGAAAAAAGATATAATCGAAGAATTAAAAAAACATCTGAAACATAAAATAAAAGGAATAATAGAGACGAAACAAATACCTGTCCGCAAAATATTGAATAACAACAAATATAAATCACTAAACAAGCAAGCAAAAGCAGATTTATTAGAAAAAATAGCACCTTTACACAAAAAAGCATCCGACTTGATGGAAGTAGATAGCATTTTGGAATTTGCGCATCAAACCAAAAAATTTGCAGAACAGCACCAATTAAAAACCTTAGACAGCTACGCTCAACAATTATTAGAAAATACGGAACTATTCTTGTTTGATAAAATAAACCAAGCACTCGATGATTTTAATATATATATTATTGAGTGTATAAATACATAATTTATTTATTACTGAAAAAAGAGACAACAGCATCGATGTCTGTTTTGTTTTGCAAACAAGCATTCTCGGTACAAATAGATATAATTGTATTTTTGTGAGAGAACCTATTTTCAAATATTTCTAAATTGGTATTCTCGTTGTTTGACCAAATAATGAATGCATTGGGAAAATAAAATGCACTCAATTTGTTGTAGTATTTCTCTGCTTTTTCTCCTGTAATAACAACATGATAAAAAATATCATTCTCTCTTTTCATTATTCTATTCCAATTGGTATACTCTATTATATTTTGTTCAATTATTTTTTTGTTCTCATTTCTGTTT
>JAOZTL010000525.1 GCA_029942205.1 Bacteroidales bacterium
TTCTTAAATAAAATTAAGAATGAGTAAAGTCACTACTTTTTTACGCTATCAAATATCTACACGTGTAGAATCTGTGAATAAACTAGACTCCTTGCTTTTCTTTATTTTTTGATTTACCGTAGAGCTACTATCCACAAGAAAATCATGAAAAAAATAAGTAGCTTTCAAACAAGTTTCTGTTATAAATTCCTCTTCGATATTAGTCGTATCCACCTTGTCTTGTTCTATTTTTTTAGGCTTTTTAACTATTGTCTTATTCTCACTTATATTTAATACAAATTGTGGTTTTTGCTGATTTGCTAGTTCTGGTAATTGTTCAATTTTATTACTCACTAATGTAAGAAAATCCTGCCAGCTAACAGCTTTGCCTGCCAATGTAGCGTTAGTGAATACCGTCTGAAATACTCGAGTATAGAAGCTGCCATCTTGCGGAGTACTATACGATTTTTGTCCAATAATGCTACTGGATATAAGAATATCGCCACTTGTATTCGAGAATAAACTATGGTAAAAAGCATTACTTTGATCCTGTGCTTGCGTATCTGGCTCGACTACGATTCCTTTCTCAACAAGTAAATTTTCTGTACTCACCACATTACAACAATCACCTAATGTAATACATAGCTTATGAGGTTTATTTGCTATAATTACATGTATTGCGTCAATAGTTATATTATTATCTCTAAATTTCATTGTTGGCCATTTTTCTCCTTCCTCATTTATTCCATGCCCTGTATAATAAAAAAAAATAATGTCATTAGAATCTGTCTGCAAACCTGTTAGCATATTTTGTACATTTTCTGCTGAAAAAGAAGACCCTTTTAAAGTAATTGGATTTGCTTGATAATTCATCTTCTTTGCTGTTTTATTCAATAAATTGTAAATTGTGCCATAATCTTTACTACAACTAGAGCCTATGGTTGTATCTTCAGTATTGGCAACCAGTATAAAATGAATTTTTTGTCCAGTTAGTTGTATTGGCAACAATAATATAATAAAAATAAATATTTTTTTCATGTGTTTATAATTAGTAAATTGTTGAAAATTAGTCTCTCCTTGCGAGGAGTGATTAATTTTCCTTAATAAATTCCCTCCATAAGAATTTCATGCTTCTATTTTAATTTGTTGTCGATTTTACACGTATATCTCCTAACTTAATCACCCAATTGTATGTTTTAAAATGCGGATCATATTGATTATCCAGCACTATTTCCACTGTTTTTTGTGTTTTATCTCTGTATATAATTACACCATCCTTTATTCCTGTAAACTCTTGATATACGGTAGCTGTGGCATAATATCTGCCATCATCTCCTCGTGTTAATTGACTAACATGCGCTAATTCATACCACTTTATTTCTACTTTGGTATATCTTAACTGACGCAATCGCTTCAGGTATTTTTTTATCCAATAATTATTTATCTTTTCGACACCACTTTTCAGATAAGACACTTCAATAACCGCATCTTTGATGAATAAATCAACTGCCGAACGGATAGCTATATCTTTTATGCCATTTGCCTCACTTTTATTACCTATAATGCTTATAAAATTTTGTAATTCGTGAATTTTTTGTTCTGCTTGTTTTTTAAACGCTTTTAATTCATCTCCAGTCAGATGAATCGTTTCATGTCGCATACCATGCTGTGCATAGCTACTCAACGAAATCGAAAAAAAAGAAATACTGATAATAATAAAAAGAACATTATTTTTCATACTCTAATTTTTAGTTAAGATCTTCACCTATTTAATAATATTCATACACCTAGTATTGCAGTATACTAAAATACATTTATATTAATGCCTAGAATAATTGATACCTAATTCCAAAAACAACATTTTTCATTTCACGTATTCGTTCATAACCTGCTCGTAGATACAATTCTTTCCACAGCTTATAACTTAATATCGATCGAAAAATACTAATGGAACCCGCCTTATCCTTGTTATACAATACGGAATAATCTGTTTCTAAGATAAATGACAAAAATGACAGTTTGGTTTTTCCTTCAATTTGTCGCATGCTTTTCAAAAAATGATAGCTCGTATTCGCTTCAAAATCAAATGCTCGGATAGATAAATTCCCTAACCATAATCCTACGCCATAATCTATTTCAGACAATTGTCCTGCTCGTTCTGTATGTTCCAAATAGCCTAGCGTACCATTTAATTTCAACCAATCCCAAAGCACTTCTTGTTCTACTTGCAAACCAAACGCATGCTGAATATAAGCATAACTGGAATAATTATAATTTACCTCCCGATAATAACCCGTAAATTTTGGCTGTAACTCCCATAACTTTGGTTGTATACCTCCTTCGACTTCTAAAATAGAGTTTACGTCATTATTACTTCTATACAAAAATTTGGCATCCATTTGTTTATAGCCTGCAAAAACTTCTACTCCATATTTCAGCGATTTGATACCAGAAACCAAACCAATGATAAGAGATAAATCTTCACCTATTGCCTTTAACTTAACATCTACTCGCGAAGCAATAGAACGTTTTTCTTCTTCATAACCTATAAAAAGAAAACGCAACTCTGATGCTCCTACTGGTGCAGTTAAGGAATAATTACCATCAAAATCAGCAATGGTTCCTACGGATGGATAGCCAATTACGTCAACGGATGTGCCAGGCAAAGGAAGCCCTTTACTGTCTGTTATCTTTCCTGTAACAAGGGTTGGTTCTTCAGGACGCTTAATCATTTCTTTATGGTATTTTTCGGTTTGATGTCCTACTGTTAATTCTCCTGAAAAACCATAATAAATTGATAGCGTAAAAAAGTAGTGACTTTACTCATTCTTAATTTTATTTAAGAA
>JAOZTL010000526.1 GCA_029942205.1 Bacteroidales bacterium
CGAGCATCATTAATAATAATTAATATTTTTTCCATTTTTTCTTTTATAGATATTTTAGGTAAAAGTATTAAAATTTAACAACTATCATCTATTATTCCAAAATCCCCTTGGATTTTCATTAATTTGCTATCAAATATAGTAATTTACACATTGATTCCTCTTTTCGGATTAGTTTTTTGATTTTCGGATGTATTTTACTTTCAACATTTTTGGTATTTTTCATTTTTGTCATAAATTTTTTATGGTCAATTTCTGTAAATTGTTTGGCTAATGAATTTTTGCCGTTTAATATAATATTCATATATTCAGGATTTTCAAGATTTTTGATTAGTGGTGTGTCTGCAAACATGGATTGTAACTTTTTACACATTGAATTATTGCCTGTTGTTCTTCGATGCACCCTTTTGAAACTTCTAAAGAACTGTTCCATTATATTGTTTGTTCTATGCGGTTGTACGAAAGATGTATCACCATTGGGAGAGGTTCTTATTATTGGATTGCAGAATAATTTATCCCAATATTTTTCAATTTGATTAATCATTTTTTGATAGTCGTTATTTCCGTGATAATACTTTTCGCTTAGTACCCATTCTTTAAAATTTCTCACACTACTTTCAATAGTGTTCATTTCAACATCTTCTCCATTATCATTTAATCCATCAGTAGAAGTGGGCAAAGCAATAGACATAGACTGTCGTAATTCATTAAAGACTTTTTCTTTTTCTGTAAGTATTTGGAACGCTTCCTTGCATTCAATATCATTAACCAAGGGTGCTAAATCGTCAATTATTTTAGTAATTATTTTTGACATCGACCTATCGGTATTGCATTTTTTTTGAAGTGATTTCAATTTTTGAGACAACAGGCACAGTCGTTTGTAAAATTCTCCATGTGGTGTGTCAAAAGGAAATCCAAATCCATTTCCATGATTTTTACCATCTAATGCCCAAAGCAGTAAAACATGACATAGTTGTTTTATGATCTTATTGCCTTTTTCATCGACTAAAAGATACGCTGTTGTTTCTATAATCTCATTTATTTTTTCAATATTGACAGTCTCTATTTTATCGTTAAAATAATAGCGAAGCCGATAACGCAATTGAGATGCAATACCATACTTTTTTAGTTTATTGCGGATGATGGAGTATTGCTTTTCCAATAAATCTTTTCCTATATCTCTTAGAAAGTGAAAATGACAAATGTAATGTGGTTCACTGGGAAAAACTTCTGAAATAGCACTCAAAAATGCTCGTCCCATATCGCTGCTTATAGCAAGGGGAACTCCGTATTGTTCTTTTATTTCTTTAAGAAATGGCACAACATACTCATTGCTTTCGCTAGGAACTTTTACATTGGCAAGCACAAAATTACCAATTTCATCAATTGCACTAATTAAATGAGGACTTGCTCCTTCGCTTGTACCGTCTATATGCAGAATGTAACCTCCATTTTGCTGTAGCTGCTTTTTTATTTTTAGCCCAAACTCCTGATGTAGAATTGACAAGTAAATTATAAATTTTTGAGCAAGGTAAGCCACTTCGGAAACTGATATATGTACGTTTTGTTTTTTCAATGCGGATATTGTTTCGTTGAGTGTATGGTGTTTTTGAAAAATCAACCGACCTATAAATTCAATTACATCAAATCCTACATTTGAATATAATGGTACTATTTTTTCAAATTCTTCAGATGCATAAACTACATTACAATCAGGACAATTCATAAAAGTACGATGCGCTTTAAATTCGCCAATATGTAGACTGTAAACCTTTCTTACATCTGTATAATACACTTTTAGTTTTGTCTGGCATTTTTGACAAATTACCTCGCTTGGTTTGAAATGAACCAATGGAGTTTGTGTAAAAACATTGGTAAGGCTAAGTTTGTTTATAGTATCGTCTAGTAGTTCACGTAAAAAGCAAACTACATTAAATCCAACTTTTTTTTTCAATCCCATGTTTTTTAAAAAAATGTTCAGCTTGTAATTCGCTGATTTTTATGTTTCCTTTATGTAAATTCTTAACCAAGTGAGACAAGCTAGCCTTTGGTTTTCTGATTTTTTCTATAAGCAGTCTTATTGCAATAATACATGATATCTCTTCATCAATATATTGTGTTTGCAAACTTGTATATTTATTGAGTTGTGATTTGTGTAATTGTTCATTATTTGAAAAATAAACATATTTCCCATGCAATTTCTCTCGCTGTATTGCCGCTTTAAGACATAGTTGATTAAGCAATGAGTGAGGTTGGCACGCTATTAACATACCTATCGCATCTGCATGTAATCCGTTGGGAGACTGATTGATCAGATGAATTATAGTCTGTATTAAATTTCCATGTTCTGAAAACCGAATGCCTTTATAATTCCAAAGTCCGTTAGCATCAAATTTTGGAATGTGTGGCAAGGTATAGAACATCCCATTCTTGTTATAACTAGTTATTGCTTCTGATTTTTTTAACTTTCGGCGAATGGTTATTTCTGAAACAGCCATTTGGTTTTTTAGTTCATTTATGGTCATGACTTTTTTTATGCCATAAATAGTTTTAATATATTCTAACTCTGTAATTTCCCCCATGATAAAGTATGTTATTTAAAATCGGCAAATATAGTATACATTATCATATTATGCAAATAAAATAGCCTGAAAATGAGTTTTTAACACTATTTTTAATCTCTTGAACAAAAAATAAGCTTTTTATGAGATGGCATACTTTATCAAAACACCGTGAACACTACAATCGGGAAATCCAATGGGGTTTTGGAATAATAGTATTATATCCTAATAAACCAGTGCTTGATATTTGCAGAAATA
>JAOZTL010000527.1 GCA_029942205.1 Bacteroidales bacterium
GCCTCTGTTTCTTACAGATGGAATTATCTAGGGGACTAAGCGGACAAGCATATTAATTAATATTGCAATCAAACTAGAAATATAGAGAAGAAGTGCGTAAGCAACATCAAAAAGGTCGAAGACCTTAATCAACATCAAAAAGGTCAAAGACCTAAAAAATAAAGCAAGATTAATTTTAGAGAAAGCATGAAACATTGGTATAACTTACATATAATAGTACGGTTAATGGTTACTATAATTGCATTATTGATTTTTATAGTCGTGCCTTCTGCCATACTTATTAATGGCTCATTTTTAGAAAAAGTACAAAAGGAGAATATTATTCTGATTGAAAAACAACTAGATAATTTAGAAGATATATTGGAAGTTAATCGAAAAAAACAAGTGTCGGAAGTCAATACAGGCATGAAACTAATGGATTATTTGCTTGATCTGGAAGGCGAATTTGACGAAGTAGAATCAGAAGAACTATTTATTACCGCTATTGATCAATCAACCAAAAAAGAAATGAATATCCACCCAAGCAAACTTCTGCTAGGAGGCGAACAAGTATATCAAAATTATGCATTTGTAGATAACATACAACGAATAACAAATGTTACGGCTACTTTATTTCAAAAAATCCCTTATGGCTATATTCGTTTATCAACGAATGTGAAAAACTCACGAGGTCAGCGAGCAATTGACACATACATCCCCAACTGGAGCGAGGTGGTACAAACGATAGAGCATGGTGAAATATACCGTGGTAGAGCCTACGTTGTCGATGGTTGGTATATTACAGCTTACAAACCTTTTTATATTAATGGAAATATTAAAGGCATGTATTATGTCGGAATAAAAGATGAAACAAGTAAAAATTTAGAAAGAACATTTAGAAAATATAATCTTTTTGAAGAATCGTATGCTTTTTTGGAGCAGAAAAATGGAAAATTGTTTATTTCGCCAGAAAAAGATATTCGGGAAGTAGAACTGAAACTCAACAGAGAAATTCGCATGAGTACAACCAAAGAATCAGGATCTTTTGTGTATAAGAAAAAAATAGATACTGGTTTTGAAAACTACATCGAATATTATCGATACTACGAACCCTTAGATAGTTATATTATTGTGCATGTTTCCGAAGATGCATTTAATGAAAAATATAAGACGATTCAAATCCGAACAATGTTGATATTACTAATTAGTTTGTTAGTTATATTTACAACGATTTATTTTATGGTAAAAAGAAATTTAAAACGAATAAACGAGAATATAGAATATGTTAATTTATTGGCACAGGGATTATTACCCAAGAAAAAAGAAAATAAATACAACGATGGATTTCAATTTGCCGATTCTTTGAATTTACTAATCGATAGACTAGACAATTTGACTCAGTTTACTCAGTCTATCGAGCGAAAAGAACTTGATGCCAGCTATGAACCAATATCGGATGATGATTTGCTTGGAAATACAAGTTTGAAGATTTACAAAAAATTACAAGAATCGCATAAAGAAGAAATAGAGCGAAAGCAATTAAATGAAAAATCAAGTTGGGCAAATAAAGTTATCAATAAATTTATTACTATTCTTAGAGATGAATATGACAATATTTCAGACTTAGCTTTTGAAATTGTTCGTAATATGACAGATGAACTTAATGCGGTACAAGGAGGCTTATATATTGTTAATGATGATAATCCTGAAGATTTATTTGTAGAGCTATATGGCGCATACGCATATAATAATAAGCTATTGCATCAACAAAAATTCAGAATAGACCAAGGATTAATAGGGCGTGTAGTGAAAGAAAAAAAGAGCATTTATTTAACCGAAATTCCCAAAGACTATTTAACGATAGTATCTGGATTAGGAGAAAGTGTTCCGCATAGTTTAGTAATTGTCCCGTTGATGTTTAACGATGTGGTATATGGAATTATCGAAATAGCTTCCTTAAAAAGAATAACCTCATTAGAAATTAAGCTTGTCGAAGATGTTGGTGAAAATATCGCATCCACAATTTCTACTGTGAAAATTAATGAACGTACTCGAATATTATTGAAACAATCGCAAAAACAATCGGAAAAAATGCAAATTCAAGAAAAGGAGATGCGTAAAAATTTGACCGAGTTGAGACAGCTACAGGAAGAGTCGTTTAAGAAAAATAGCGAGATGGATGGTTTTATTAAATCTATCAATAAATAATCCATGGTAGGTGAATTTAGTACATCTGGACGTATTTTGACGATAAACGATAAATTTTTGGAAATACTTAACATGAAACGCCAACAAATGGTTGGACGCTTACATAAAGATTTCGCTTCGACGTATGAAAGTACTGAAGATTATCGTAAATTTTGGCAAAAGTTAGAAATAGGAGAAAGCCTTGAGTCTACCGAATATTTAGAATTGCCAAATGGAATCTCGTTATGGTTACAACAAATGTATATGCCTATTAAAAACAATAAAGGAGAAATTTTTAAGATAATCAATATTGTTCAAGACATTACTGAAAATAAACGACAAGAAGAATTGTTGCAAAAGCAGACTGAAAAAATGAATAAACAGGATGTTGTAATGAAAAAACAAATCTTAGAACTAGAAAACACACAAAGTAAGCTAAGTTATGCTTATACCGAAGCAAAACAGAAATTGACAACAATCGAAAAATCGATTTATATTATTGAGTATGATTTGACAGGAAAGCTGATTAGTGCCAACGATAATTACTTGAATTTGACAGGATACTCTATTCAAGAATTGAACGGTAGAAATGTGAAACTTTCTGTTCCTTCGGAAGAAATAGAGACATTTAATAAGAATTGGGAAG
>JAOZTL010000528.1 GCA_029942205.1 Bacteroidales bacterium
AACAAAAAAATATTTTGAATTTATTTCGGGTATTTTGATATTAAATTGGTATTATACAGGTTTTGTTCATAAAAATAAATTCGTTCAGGTTTTTTTTATACTTATAACTGATAATCAATCAAATATAGCTTACAAGCGAATTCAATACTAAAATTTAACTATTAATTCAGGAGTCTGGTATAAAAAGACCTGTCAGGTCTGATATTTGCAAAATGAACCTTTTCATACTGAACTCATTCATAAATTAGAAAAAAAATAACATTTGAGGTTTTTACAAATAGTTTTGTGCTTATTTAGTTTACCTACTGATATTCATTTTTCATTTCTTTTTATTACATTTGTAGAAACAAAGCTCTATTTTTCTTAAAAAAAAAATTAAATGCTAGTGATTCAGGAAATTAAATAACATAACAGTTATAGCTTATTTAATTTATATTCCGAACCATTATCTTTCCCACATTCCATACGAAGTCTGGAATTGGATTAATTATCAATAATTTAAGTAAGGACTTCTATCTTATAAATATATAAACACATGAAATTATTTCCTTTTTTATTATTCGCACTTCTATTTTCGAGCACAGGGCTTGCGCAAAACAACATCGTAACAAAATCGGTGTATAAACACTCTGCCAACTTTGATTTCACCAACGAATGGCAGTATTTATCTACCGATTTGTATTTGTTGAATACCGATAAGTTTGAAAATTTAATTAACGAAGTGGCTGGTAGTAAAACAAAAAAACGAAGATTCTGGCAAAAAGCAACCAGCGAGCATATTCAGTATTTGTTCATTACGGCACAACTCGACGATTTGGACTTTTTTGGCGGTAATCTGGAATATCCAATCTACAATTTCAAAGTTACACGGGGCGAAAGCAGCTACCGTACACAAATCAGCTTGCAAAACGAAGTGGTACAATTAATAGAAGATTTGCCGCTAGCTGCCGTGAAAAACAATATAGAAGCAAAAATAGAAGGCGTAGCCATTACTGGCAAAAATACCAATAAGTTTTTCAATATGATTGCACGTCAGCTCCAAACGATCTCGAAAATACAAAATCCATCGCTGGCTGTGCTTGAGTTGGTTGGCGAGTTTGGCAAATTTATCGAAAGCAAAACAGCCGACAAGCAGTATGAATTTAGCAGCACGATCCGTTTGTACGAAAGTACCGATTTCAACAAGCATTTGCATTCGATAAATGTGTATACCATGCTGCCATCGTCGCAAGTCCCGTTTGAATTGCAGTCAGAGGAACTTACTTTTTTGCTCGATAGTGTCGAAAATCCAGTTGTTTCGCAAAAAAATCTTCGCAAAAAGATTAATTATACCGATTATCCGATCATTATTGTTGTCAATTATAAGTCTCGTTATATTTTGGAGCGTGTTATTGGTGATAAAATAGACAATAAATCGATAAAAAAACGACAACAACGAAACGAACAGGCTTTTAAAAATAAATTGATAGATTCTGAAACCTTCAATCAAGAAGAAGAGTTAATTATTTTTCTGAAAAACTTTATGGAGCTTAATACTAAAATTAATCATTATCACCTAAATTATGATTATAAAATAGCAGAAGCTCTTTCTACCAACTTGTATAGCATTGCGCAACAGTTTCGCAAACTGAAGAATCTGTATATTGAGCGGCAAAGTCGGTATTATGCCAATTCGCTGTTCTTGAATCAATTCCAATCACAATACGAAAACATTTTGCAAACCGCTGAGGGCTATCTTGACGACGATCATAATTTGAAAAACATCAAGGACATTGTCAATATCGTTTATTTATACGAAAATAATGGATTACATCAATTAGATTCGGCTCGAAGTGAAAATTATTTGCATAAGTTATACTCCATCCGCTTTCCAGATGAAAAACTACAGACCGAAATGGCTGCTCGCACCAACGAAACTATCGAAGCTATCGAGAAAAAACATTATGCCGCCACTTATTTGTATTCGGTAACAGCTTTGCAACAAATGCCTACCAACGAGCAAAGCTTGGTTCGCAAGAAAGAATTGTCGGAAAGTATTTCTGCCACCAATTGTAAGCTGTGTCGTGAGAATGTGAAGGCTTCTATTGCCAATTTTGACAAACGCTACGAAAGTACGCAACTTGTAGAGGCTCAGAATGAACACGATATAATAAAACGAAAAGCTTTCGATCATGTGTACGAAATGACAAAAAATGTCAATTGCATGGATACGAATATCAATAGACAATACGGAAGTAGTTTACCGCCTCACATTCAGCTACTAAACGATGAATTTGTTTTACTCAAAAATTATATCCAACAATTGCAAAGCTTAATGAATAGCTCGGTAGACGGTGAAAATTCTTCCGAAATACGTGAATTAAATACAGATATTGAGCAATTAATAAAAAAAAGCCAAGCTAGTTATGTAAATATTTGTAATAAAGAACCTACTCTTTGTAAGTGTGAATAAGGTTTTCGGTCTTTTTGATGTTGATTACGTAATTCTATAAACTTCAACGATTCAAGACCTTATTCTTGCATAAACGACATCAAATAAGTTGAAGACTTTAATTATGGAGTAGAATTTTTAATTTACAATTTCAAGTTATATCTTTGTAAAAGAATTTGGATCAAAACAAGCAATTTCAGACTCCGCCTGTTTTATTATTTTTGCTCATTTATATCGCTATGTTTTAACGATTTATTACACTGCTTGATATAATAGTACATATTTAGGCGTAACTTACTGATTTACATTGATAATTTGTTGAAAATTGTCTAAAAATAAATATCAAAACAGACGAAGTCTGGAATTAGCGAAAAAAG
>JAOZTL010000529.1 GCA_029942205.1 Bacteroidales bacterium
TGGACATTTTTTTAGTGAAAATACCGAAAAAAGCCAAAAAAACTTCTTTTTTCATTCAATTATCGATTAATCAATTTATATTTGCAGAAATATAATTAAGAAAACTCGCAAACAATTAAGTGCGTAAGCTACATCAAAAAGGACGAAAACCTCAAATAGGTCAAAGACCTTAAATCTATTTTATTATGAATGACTTAGAATTAAGCGAACAAGAACAAATTAGAAGAAACTCGCTAAAACAAATAAACGAACTAGGCATAGAGGCATATCCTGCTGCTAGATATATCACTACTGCAAAGAGTAAAGAAATTATTAATAAATTTGACCCCGAAAAAAATAACTACCAAGACGTGTCTATTGCAGGACGAATCATGAGCCGACGAATCATGGGAAAAGCTTCTTTTGTAGAAATTCAAGATGCCGATGGACGCATACAAGTTTATGTAAATCGGGATCAAATATGCCCTACAGAAGACAAAAGTTTTTATAATCTTTTTTTCAAAAAGCTATTAGATATTGGCGATATTGTCGGAATAAAAGGAGAAGCCTTTATTACGCAAACAGGAGAATTATCGATACGAACCAAAGAATTAACTTTGTTAAGCAAATCGATACGCCCATTGCCTATCGTGAAAGAAAAAGAAGGGCAAACGTATGATGCATTTACCGATCCTGAGCAACGCTACCGCCAGCGTTATTTGGATTTGATTGTGAATCCCGAAGTACGAGAAACATTTATTAAGCGTACAAAACTTACCAACTCTATGCGTGAATATTTGAACGACAGTGGATACTTGGAAGTAGAAACGCCCATTTTGCAACCAATTTATGGTGGAGCTGCTGCTCGTCCATTCAAAACACATCACAATACACTGGATCAAACACTTTACCTGCGTATTGCAAACGAATTGTATCTCAAGAAACTTATCGTAGGAGGCTTTGATGGCGTATACGAATTTTCCAAAGATTTTAGAAATGAAGGAATGGATAGATTCCATAATCCTGAATTTACGCAAATGGAATTGTACGTGGCATACAAAGACTATTTCTGGATGATGGATTTGGTAGAAGAAATGGTGGAGAAAATCGCATTAGACCTGAATGGAACAACAAAAATACAAGTAGGAGAAAACCTAATAGACTTTAAACGACCATGGAAACGATTTACCATGTTCGAGGCCATACTGCATTACACGGATATTGATATTTCAGAAATGAATGAAGTAGAACTATTTGACACTGCGAAGAAATTAAATATTGAAGTTGATGAGACGATGGGAAAAGGTAAATTAATTGACGAGATTTTTGGTGAAACCTGTGAAGCTCAATTAATTCAACCAACATTTATTACTGACTATCCCGTAGAAATGTCACCATTGGCTAAGAAACATCGTTCTACCGAAGGGCTTGTTGAACGCTTTGAGGCAGTCTGTAATGGAAAAGAAATATGCAATGCATACTCGGAGCTAAACGATCCAATCGATCAACGAAAACGCTTTGAAGATCAGCTAGAACTGGGCAAACGTGGCGACGACGAAGCAATGGTGCTTGACGAGGATTTTTTGAAAGCAATAGAATTTGGAATGCCGCCAACATCGGGCTTGGGAATTGGAATTGATCGTCTCTCGATGATTATGACAAATTCGGATTCTATTCAAGACGTACTGTTTTTTCCACAAATGCGTCCAGAAAAGAAACCAGTAGACGATCTGGATGAGATCTATACCGAAAAAGGTATCGAGATACAATGGATTCCTGTATTGAAAAAGCTAGGATTCAAACAAATAAGTGCACTGCAAGACGTGAAATACAAAAAACTGCATCAGGATCTGTGTGGGTACAACAAAAAAAATAAACTTGGACTAAAAAATCCAACGATGGATGACGTGGAAAAATGGACAAAATAGGTCTAAATTTCAATGACTTACAATATTAAAATACATGAATCCTTCACGTAGTAATTTATTAATAATAATAAATCCCTACGTGTAAGGATAATAATTGAATTTCAATAACTTACACGATTTAGACACATGAAATCAACGATTACGAGAGGCGAGGCTGTTGCCATTTGGGAAGAATATATTACAAAACCACACTTGAAACTACACATGCGCGAATCGGAAATCATTATGCGAAAGCTTGCCGCTCATTTAGGAGCAGATCCAGAACAATGGGGAATCACAGGCTTATTGCACGATTTGGATATGGAAAAAGTCGAGGATGATTATAGTAAACACGGCTATGAGACTGTAAATATATTGAAAAGCAAAGGTTACGATATACCCGAAATGTTTGCAGCCATTGTGGCACATGCCGAAGGAGTAAACGATGCCAAGCGTACGACTAAACTTGACTACATACTAGCTGCTTCAGAAAGTGTAACAGGAATTATTTCGGCTTATGTGATGATTTTGCCTAATAAAAACTTGTCGGGAGCTAATGTGAAATCCATTAAAAAACGAATGAAACAAGCTCGCTTTGCAGCAGCAGTCAATCGTGATTTTATACGAGACATCGAAAAAGCCGATTTAGATTTAGATACCTTTTTGCAATTAGCCATCGAAGCGATGCAGGAAATTTCAGACGAACTAGGAATGTAAGGTCTTCGACCTTTTTGATGTTACTTACACAATTCTGTAAATCCATGTTATTCAATAAAATACAGAGTTGTTAATGTGAGGCTAATTTTATCCATTTACTCAGTCTTACAAAAAATACACACTTACTGATTAATACTAAACCGCTATTAAGATGACTAATATGAAAAATTATCGTTACCCTGTTAGCTTTCAATAAT
>JAOZTL010000530.1 GCA_029942205.1 Bacteroidales bacterium
GAAATTAGTTGTTTTTTCCTTTTTTTCGGGGAAAAATGCGCAAGTCGGGTTAAAAAATAGTATTTGCTAAAAAAAAACTACTCAGCCTTTATTTGGCATGATGCACCCGTACTTTTGTATCGATTATAAAAATTCAACTTTCAATAATCACCCAAAATTAGATAGAATCTCTTAATAATAATTTTTATTTTATTTAATTAATCGAATAGTTGAATTGTTTTTTTTTATAGGTAAAATAACATCTGATGAAAAAAATGGACTTTGGGTAACAATGGGAATAAATGAAGATGCTAAATTTAAGAATAGTCTTCATTATGAATTAAATTACGTTAGAGATGAAGATAAAATCGAGCTTTGCATTGATATTGAAAGAAGTCCAAGAGTAAAAGGCAATTATGAAAAAGAAAAAAATGAAACATTTAAAAAGGTAAGGTCAAAACTTGGTAATAAATATTCTATTATTGAAGACTGGAATTATGGCTCGAGAATAATAAAACTTGCTGCTGTTACTAATGTAGAAATGAAACTAGTAAATAATGAATTAATGCAAGCTCTTATTGACCTTATTTCTGAAGGCGTAACTGAAACTAGGCACTTATTACCTAAGCTCAGATGCTAGATGCTTATATAAAAATACGTAGCTGAAACAATAAATGCTTTTGTAAAATCATAAATAAAAAGCAGAGGATGATACCATTAATAAGATACCACCATGGTACTAATTAAAGAAGTCATCCTCTTATCCATTGTTGATGTTTTTTTAACCAATCAATTCCTTTTTTTTAGAATTTAGCTTTTGTAGCTCTTTATGGCTCGATTCAAGCTCGTGCAAAATATTCGATTTGGCTTCGACAAAGTTATTTTTTAATCCAGAGAATAGATTTTGATAATAGTCGATTCCCGTTTTTAAATTAGCAGAAAAATTGGTTAAATATTTTTCTTGCTTTTTGGTCATCGTTGTTTTTGTTTCGTCTATTCGGTCTCTTAAATAATCGATGTAAAGTGCCAATTCTTTCACAAACATGTTTGGTCTGTCGGCATGCGATTCGTTATCGGAGCGACTATAAATATGGTCTATCATTTCTTTCAGGCTCTTCTTTTTAGAAAAGTAGGCCATGTTGGGACCAGGACAAACCGATACACCTTCGCCTTCGGTGGTGGTATCTAAGTTGTTTACTAATAATGCAGAAGTACCTAGTCCTACACAGAGACACGATTTCTCGATTATTTTATCAAATTTCTTTTGATAAGTTGCTTTTGGTAAATTTTCCAAATCAAGTTCTTGTATTTTTAAACGTTGGTATTGTCTGGAGGCAGTACAAACAGCCTTAGATGTCAATTCCTTGTTGGATGCCAAATAGCGTTTGGGACAAACACTTCCTGGTGTTCCTTTGTCTACGAGCTGCATTTTTTCATCATCTTTGGTGTTGTCTCGCAAGCTATTGAAAGGTACGCCTAATGGTGAAATATTACTCAAATACAAATCTGCCTCTTTGGCAGTAACGAGTTGTTTGAGTGTAGGCTCATCGATGCTGGTAACTTCGGGTACTAATAAGAAAGGTGTTCCCCAGCCTACCGAGTCAATATCGTAATGATCAATCAAGAACTGATGCTCTTCGGCAGTACCTACTCCGCCTTGGGCAGTTATTTTCAATGGTAGGTGCTGTTGTGGAACGTGTCGCTTTTTGTCCGTAAGTGCTTTGTTACAAATTTCCGATACCGAGCGAAGCAAGTCTTGGCGTTGTGTTTTGAACTCATCCAAAATAGGTCCCATCAGGAAGCCATCGGTAGCAAAAGCATGCCCGCCACAGTTGAGCCCAGATTCTATGCGATATTCTGAAACCCATAAGCCTTTTTTGGCTAAAAACTTACCTTGAATCAATGCCGATCGGTAATCACTTACTTTAAGTACGATTTTCTTTTTTATCCAGCCGTTTGTGTCAGGATAAAAATCATCAAACCGCTCCATGTAGCTATACAAACGTGGATTCATACCAGCAGAAAGAACGATAGACGAACTCAAATCACTATTGGCATAGCCTCGCAATGCCGCATGGGCATCGTTAAATTCGGCAGGTAATTGCTCGCCTTTTGAATAATTGACTTTGTCTAATTTTGTCATAATATTGACATCGATACTGCCCATCGATAAGTTTTCTTTGAGCCAGCCACGCATTTCCGACAAATTAAAATACTTGGACGTGAGTTTCTTGAATTCTTGCTTTAAGCTCGAACTATCAGGCAACATACCAAAATATTCTTTTATTTCGTTTCCTCTATCGATCGTTGCGCTTTTCATCTCGTCCATTTTCTTTTCGGCCAAGTTGTGGAGCAAATTCAAATACGAAGTGATTCGTTTTGCACGAAAATCTTCTATCTTTTCGCTGATCTCTTTGTACGGGATCTCAAAGGTTTCGCAATACATTTTTCTCAGCTTCTCCAAGAGCATATCATCTACAATAGAGACAACCGAGTCTATACCATACTGCGAAACCTTCAGCGGAGTATCGACCGTAAATCCAATGCCCATTACGGGGATATGAAATGTGTGTTGATTTGTCATGTGTTGATTATTTATAAGGTCTGCGACCTTGTTGATGTGGTTTTTCGGCATTTTTGATATTGCTTACGCTCATGTACAAAACTATTGTAATAAATAAGACAAAAGCAAAATTGTCAATTATCAATTAAGTAAGGTTTTCGTCCTTTTTTCGCAATATTATTCTTGGCAAACGTATTCATTTACTGAAGTTTCGCACCTAATAAAATCAGGGCTTTAGGAATTAAAAATAAAAAAA
>JAOZTL010000531.1 GCA_029942205.1 Bacteroidales bacterium
CCAGAAACGGTTACAGGAAAAACCAACAAAAAAAGACTTAGTCAGAAAAAATTCAATGCAAATTGGTTCTGCACTCGAAGCTGTCTTTTTAGCTTTGGCACTTGCCGATAAAATAAATTGGTACAAAAAAGAAAAGGAGACTGCCCAACTTGAAACAGTGAATGCTTTAGAGGAAAATGAAAGAATTCTTCATCAGCAAAATATTGTTCTTGAGAAAAAAGTAAAAGAAAGAACCATAGAAATAGAAAAGCAGAATACGGAAATAAAACAGAAACATTCTCAAGTTAGTGAACTTAATGAAGAACTAAATCAGCAAACAGAAGAAATACAGTCGCAAGCAGATTTTCTTAAGGAAGCAAATAATGCACTCGGCAACAAAAACAGAGAAGTACAACAGCAGTACTTAGAAATAAGCAAGCAGAAAAATCTAATTGAACAAAAAAATAAACACATAACCGCAAGTATTTATTATGCAAAGCGTATTCAAACAGCTTTGTTACAACAAGACGATTCACTCGAAAAATATTTGTCGGAATATTTTATTTATTTTAAGCCAAGGGATATAGTAAGCGGCGATTTTTATTGGATAAAAAAATTAGACAAATGGCTCTTAATAGCAGTAGCCGATTGCACAGGACATGGAGTTCCTGGCGCATTTATGAGTATGTTGGGAATAGCATCGCTAAACGAAATTGTAAGAAAAAAAGAAGTAAGTTCAGCTGCAAAAGTTCTTGATGAATTAAGAGTTTATATTAAATCATCCTTACACCAAACTGGCAAAAAACAAGAGACTAAAGATGGTATGGATATTTCATTCTGTGCAATTAATACTGATAATAAACAATTGCAATTTGCAGGTGCATATAATCCAGTTTACATAATAAGAAACAATGAATTAATTACATTACCTGCCAATAAAATGCCAATTGGAATACATTACAAAGCGGAAATTCCATTTACAAATAATACTTTTCAGCTTCAATCTGATGATTTGGTTTATCTGTTTACCGATGGATTTATTGACCAGTTTGGTGGCGAAAAAGGAAGAAAATATTTATCGCATAGATTCAAAGAAATGCTATTAAAAATAAATCATAAATCGCTTGATGAACAGAAATTATTGATTAATGAGGAATTTAATAACTGGAAAAAAAAGAATAAACAAATAGATGATATTTTAATTGTAGGATTGAAAATTTAGTTATTTATACTAAAATCATGCAATAATTATGAAAACAAAATGTTTTTTTTTTACTTTATCTTCTTTACAAAATTATTCTGGAATTAGGCTATTCAAGAATTTTGTGCAGTAATAAAACAAAAAATAAATCATTCACATAAATTAATCAATAAAAAAACAGAAATCATGATTATACAATCGCTAATAGACAATGATTTATATAAGTTTACGATGCAAAGTGCTGTCGTAAAAATATTTCCCAGAGCAAAAGTACGCTATCAATTTATCAATCGAGGAAAAACTCCTTTTCCTGACGGTTTTGCCGAAAAATTGCGTCAAGAAATAGCATTAATGGCTAATTTACAGCTAAGTAGCGATGAGAAATTTTTTTTTGAAGAACGTTGCTATTATTTAGAGCCAACGTATTTGGATTTTTTGAAAGGTTACCGCTACGACCCGAGTGAAGTGGGCGTGATACAAAAAGGGGGAGATTTACAAATATCTATTGAAGGCTACTGGTATCGTACCATTTTGTGGGAAGTGCCACTGATGGCAATAATTTCAGAGTTATATTTTCAAATGACCAAAGAAAAGACGTTTGATACACCAAAAATTACGGATCTGGCACAGAAGAAAATTGGAAAATACAAAATGCTAGGAGTAAAAGTCGCCGATTTTGGTACTCGTCGCCGCTATTCGTTTGAGAATCATGACCGAATCGTGCAAACACTCAAAAGCTATGGCGGAAATGCTTTGATTGGAACAAGTAATGTATTATTGGCAAAAAAACACGATTTAACACCCATTGGTACGCATGCACACGAATGGTTTATGTTTCATGCTGCTAAATATGGCTTCAAAATGGCAAACAAACTTGCTCTCGAAAACTGGATACACAGCTATCGTGGAGATTTGGGAATTGCTTTGTCAGACACGTTTACTAGCAATGTTTTTTTCAGATCGTTCGACACAAAATTTGCAAAACTATTTGATGGCGTTCGGCACGATTCGGGCGATCCCATTGAATTTGCCGAAAAAACAATTGCACATTACAAAAAATTACGAATCGATCCATTATCGAAAGTTATTGTTTTCTCAGACGGTCTGAACCCCGAAACGGTAGAGAAAATAGCCAAACATTGCCGAGGAAAAATCAGTATGTCGTTTGGTATTGGCACTAATTTCACCAACGATGTGGGCGTGAAACCACTCAATATTGTAATTAAAATAGTGGAAGCAAAAGCCGAAGGACAAGACTGGATCTCGACCGTAAAATTATCAGATATTGAAGGAAAGCATACTGGAGATAAGAAATACATTGACCTAAGTAAGCAAATTTTAAATATTTGATATTTTTACTTTGCAAATACTAACAAACAACACAAGAAATCAGGGATTTATAAAAACTGACAACCATCAAGTACAAACTTGAAACTTGTCAGTTTTTTTTTATTTCAAAGAATCTTCTGCAATCATCCTTTTCATTTTATATAAACCTTTCGAAAAAACAGACAAACCCCTTTTGTTTGTTATGCTTCGTGAAGTTTCCAAAACAAGAAGAAAAACATTGACATTTATTTTTAACTTTGTATAATGGTATTACACTTAAC
>JAOZTL010000532.1 GCA_029942205.1 Bacteroidales bacterium
TCTGTATAAAAACGATGCACACCAAAAACACCGACAAGCACACTCAGTAGCAAAGTTGTAAGCCAATCTCTTCCTCCTGTTTTAAGCTCTACGCCACAATTGGCACAAACTACATCGGTCTTAAACGTAGTATAACCACAATTTTGACAATAATTATCTCCTTTATCCGAAGGGACTCCGCATTGGGTACACACAACGGCTTTAGAATCTAGTTCTTTTCCACAATTTCTACAATACATCCTGTTTCTTTTGAGTTGAGTTTTTTTATTTATCTTTTTTATTTTGAAGTAATTTCAATCTTGCTTTTTCGAGATGACTATTCCATTTTTCTTGCATGAATTCAATCATGTCTTCATACAATTTTATTGTTTTAAAATCTTTTATTTTTTGTTTTTCAGATTCTGCAGCAAGCACTTCTTGTACTTCTTTGTACATATTTTCCATCTCTTTATACTGCACTAATTGTTCTTTATGTCGATCTTCATGTTCTGTTTTATTTTTTTTCAAAGCTGTAATACTCTTTTTCATTACCAATTCTTGTTGTTCAAATCGTTCTTCTTGTTTTTTTCGTTTAGTTATATCCGTTGCAAAATAGAGTATTCGAGATACATTTCCATTTATATCATAAACAGGCGTATAAGTAGAAAGTAACCATTTGAGTTCACCATATTTTGAATATCGTTTCATTTCTCCGACATAAAAATCACCTTCTTTCACCAAATCAATAATATTTCGTAACTCTGATTTATCATCATCATGAAGCAAGTCGAGTACATTTATACCTTGAATTTCATTTAATGAAAAGCTCATTAAATCTAAATAGCGTTGATTGGCCGTAAGTAAAATTCCTTCTGTCGTATACTCAATGGTTACTAAGGTGTTATTAACAGCATTTAGAGAGGCTTGTATTTCAAATTCTCTCTTTTTGGAGCTTTCCTGTGTTTGTCGCAATTCCAATAAATTCTGTCGCATTTCCTGTTCTTGATTGGCAAGTATTTCGGCTTGTCGTTGCGATTGTTCCAAAAGTTTCTGTGTTCGGTCATTAATTTTCACCGTACTTATCGCTATTGCTATTTGAATGGTTACTTGCTCCAAAAATTGTATCTGATGCTCGTCAAAAGGTGTCAAAACACCTATTTCGAGTACTCCGAATAATTTTTGTTCAAGTAATAGCGGAAGAATAATAATTGCCCTAGGTTTTGTTGCTCCAAGTCCCGAACTAATTTTCATATAATTTTCGGGGATATTGGTTTGATAAATTTTCTTTTTTTCGATAGCACAAGCTCCCACTAATCCTTCACCGTATTGAAATTTTTGTTTTAGATGTTTTTGTTCACCAAATGCATAAGCGGCTACTAATTCCAGTACATTTTCCTCTTCGTCATTATTAACATATAATCCACCAAAAGAAGCATCAACATAATTAATTAATTTATCTATAATTTCATCCGATAAGTCGTAAATATTATCTTGGTTTCTGCTTACCACCTCTGCAACTTCATTGACACCAGTACGTATCCAGTTTCGTATTTCTGAGTCTGCGTTGCTTATTTCTTCTGCTTTTTCTGCGTTTTTCAGTTCATTACTCATTTTATTGATAGCCAAGCCTAGTGCGTCATTATCGCTACGCACATTTACTTGCATTCCGTAGTCTCCTTTTGATATTGCATTACTTACTTTGGTTGCTTCTCGCAATGATGTAATTATAATATCAAATATCTGATGTATTTTTGCTACTTCATCTTTATTTTTATTGCAAGAGATCACGTCTAATTTCCCTTTTTCTACATATTTAGCATAATTTAATAGGCCATAAAGAGGCGCAAGAATGCTCTTAAAATAAACGAGCATCAAAAAAATACTAATTATAAATATCAAAATTCCTAATAGGACAAAGTTCCAAAATGCGGTATCATACTCTAATTGAAGGTCTTTTTTTGGTAATTTCACACACACATGCCAGTATACGCCAATATTGCTTAAATCAACAGGAGTACATATAATAATATTATCATCCGTTTCCTGATCAAATTCTTCTACTACAATGACTCCACTCTTAAATGCATCACAATCATAACAAAAATCTATAACATTTTGTCCTTTTAGCAGTTCATTCGTTGAATGTGCGATAATCGTTCCTTTTTCTGAAACAAGAATAATTTCAGCATTTTCATATTCAGTGTCAATACTTTCTAGTTCTTTTTGCAAAGCTTTAATTGATATTTGCGCACCTACCAATCCATAAAATTTATTTTCGTTGATTATTGGAATGTAAAAAGGAATATATGCCGTATGATGTCCTTGATTTCTATTGAAAATAGGTTCATCAATAGTTCTCAGTTGTGTTTGTTTTACTCTGTTATAAAATTGGTTTTTCCCTATTTTATCATAATCAACAACAACGCTCTGTACGATTTCTTTTTTATTTTTATAAAACCGAGGAATAAAACGCCCCGACGAATCATGATTCATTTCATGAATAAAGGACGAATCTTTACCATCAAAAGCATTGGACTCCCACACCATAAAAAGTTCAGATAAATTATCTTGAGACAACAATGTGGCACGCAACAAGTTTTCAGCATCTACTCGTTCTATATTCAACGAAACCACCGATGAAAATAGAAAAGCAGTAGAATGAACAGATGCAACATTCATTTCTATTTGAGACTGAACGTCTGTTGCATAATTTTTGATTACCGAAGAAAGAACATCTTGTGCATGATGATCGGTTTTATTTTTAAATATATTTAAAGAATAAAAAATAACAGAAAATATTGCT
>JAOZTL010000533.1 GCA_029942205.1 Bacteroidales bacterium
ACCATTTCTTGCTGCTCAATAATATGACCCGATGCGTGAGGCTCAATACTTGGCGGTAAACAATTCAAAGCGTCCATGCTTTTATGGAAGCTATTTGTATAGTATTGAACAACTTCCATTGGTTCTAGGTTTTCTTGACGTGCTTTTTTTAGAATTTTATCATCGCCATCGTCAGAATCGTTACTCAAATGACCAACATCGGTAATATTTCGCACATAGCGAACATTATAACCAATATATTGCAAATACCTAAAAACTATATCAAAAGTAATTCCAGGACGTGAATGCCCTAAATGTGCTTCGCCATAAACCGTTGGACCACAAACGTACATTCCCACAAATGGAGCTTTTATAGGTTTAAATTCTTCTTTCTTTCGTGAAAGCGTGTTGTAAATGCTTAGTTTGTTTTGCATAATTTTTTTTATATTTCAATTTCTGATATAAATTTATAATCATATATCTGTGGCAGTATTTTATTTCTTAAAGCGTCATGCTTTTCTTTTAGAATTTTGAATAAATCGCTTGCCAAATCCTGATCTTGTAAAACTTTTTTTATTTGCCAAAAACCAGCGTCCCATGTTTTTATTTCAAATAAATTTAGTCTTAATTGATGAAGGTTTGAGAAATAAAATTTGTAAATTTCTTTTCCTGCTTCAATAGTCTCCTGTGCTTGCTTGCTAAATTCTTTTTTTAAAAACCATTTTGCAACAAATCTATCTTCTGCCGATGCAAGGGCTAAGGAAAAATCACTATCGGTTATTTCCCATTCTTTCAATTCAGATATTAAAAATGGAAAGAAATGATTTTTGATTTGATATATTTCTTTTTCATATTCTACATCTTTCATAGCAGCAGTTTGGTTAGAATTGCTAAAAAAATTCCATATAGTACTGTCGTTTATAAACTCTTGCGAGAGCTCTTGTTTTGGCTGTAAAAATTGGTCTCTATCGTTTATCCAAGTAGCTTTAGGAATACGCCTAACGGCATGTATAATCATTGCTTTTTCAAAATTTTGGGGAGTAACAGATAATGCGCCTGCACTTACGTAAGGTGCTGACAGTAAGGCTGTATAGTTTTGATTCTGAAAATCATTCCCTTTACACATAAACGAAGCAATAAAATCTTTTGCTATTCGGTCTCGTTTATCTTTATTTTTTATTTTAAGGTTTATTGCAGAGCCAACTGGTGGAAATTTCTTATTGGCTCGTGGTCGTTTTATCCATTTACTCAAAAAAAGTTTTTTATTTTCAGAAGTTATTCTTTTTTTTCCTATTTTTTCCACTTCTTCATTAAAAATATCCAATTTAATTTTTTGTTTTTCAAGATGTAACTCTTTATTCAAATTCCATAGCATAAATGCAACAGGAAAAGGACTATTTTTTGATGTTCCAGAAAAAGTTGAAGATGAAAACATAAAGCCCTTTTCATAAGCAAACTTAAAAACGGTATCTCTTAATTTTTGGTCATTATTAGAATTTAGATATTTTATTTTATAGAAAAGCCCAAAAAAAGTACTTTTTCCTAGAAACTCTTTTTTTACTCTAAAAACAAATTGCATTGCTAATTCTCTTGAAACTTCACCTAAATTTTGTTGGTGCATTACTTTACGAACTGCTGTATTGCTAACATCTTGTTTGCTATTTCCGCTTGTCCCTGCTGTTTGGCTTGTTGCAAAAGGCGGATTAATTAGAATTATCCATTTAAGCTTGGGGTTTGAAAGATCGTTTCTTAATTTTTCAGGTAATTTCCATGTAAACCTAAAGTCAATTGTTCCATTAGCAAATACGTTGGCAACATCATCATTCAAATAATCGTACTGAAATGCGGTAGCACTCGGAAATAGTTTTTTGCAATGTTCAACTTCGCTTGGGTAAAGTGTTGATAAATAGAGATATTGACAGCTTTCATTTGGTAAATGCCACTCTAAATTACCTGTTCCCGAAGCCATATCCCAAATACGATATTCGCCTGATTTCCACCATTTTTTGCCAATTGTTCGTTCTAAATATTCCAAAGACTTGTTCGCAAAGCGAATAGGAGTAAAAAACTCACCGTGGAAGCGGCGCATATCATCGTCTGTAAGTCTATCTATTTTTGATAAAATGCCACGCATAGTATCCGAAGAAGTTACTTTTTCATAAATCTGCCAAAAGAAAGAGTAATCTTTCATTATAATTTTTTTCATTTTGATTTCTCCGTTTCCAAAATCAAAATAAGCTTTTCCTTCTTCTTTTCTTAAATGCGTTCTTCCTTTTTGAATATCGCACACAAAATATTTAGAGGTTTTGAATCCATTTTTCACAGAACTACCAAAAATTCCATTCCAATATTCAAAAACATCTTCAAAATTGGCTTCGGTAATTATTTTTTTATCCACAAAATCGAATTGTTCTTGTGGTTTTAAATATTTTGTAAGTTTTTCATTAAACGCATTGTAATCTTGTTCGTTTTCAAGATTGAATACATGAAAATCACGAACTTTTTTGTCCGTAATTAGTTTCTCTACTAATTTTTTGTCGGGTATGCTAGGAGCTAAATCCCAGTCATAAGTTTTCATATCAGAATAATACTCTTTCCATTGAATTGTTTTGGTAATAATTGTCTCATTTTTATCGGATAAGCACAAAAATGCGGGAATTGCCTTTTGCGTAAAGCCAAATTTAAGGCTATGAATATAATATAAAATCTGAGCTAAAACGCTTGCTCTTGCTTTTATATTTTGCATATTTTTATCGTACTTAAATTCAAATAAAATTTGGGGTGTGTACAAATCGTGCC
>JAOZTL010000534.1 GCA_029942205.1 Bacteroidales bacterium
GAACAAAATACAGCCCATAGCCAAAGCAGGAGTCTTAGACTTACAAAGCTGGGACTTTCAACAAGGAAATGTTCGTTTGGACGGTGAATGGGAATTTTATTGGAATAAACAATACAAACACGACTCTCTTACTTCACCAGAGTATATTGAAGTACCTGGCTTATGGAATGACAAACTGATTGACGGAGAAAAACTAGACGGCTCTGGTTATGCAACTTATCGTTTACGGATAAAAAAGCAGAAAGAGCCACATATTCTTTCACTAAAACTTTTGAATACAGCTACCTCGACACGTATTTTTGTCAATGGGAATCTAATTAGTGAATCGGGGCAAGTAGCCACAAGTGCATCTGAAGCACAGCCTAGTTACAAACCACATTTAAGCTCGTTTTATGTGCGAGGTACAGAAATTGAAATTGTGATAGAAATATCTAACTATCACCATTGGAAGGGCGGTTTGTGGGAATCCACCTTGCTTGGTACGCAAGATCAGATTTATGAAACACGCAATGTGCTGCAAAATATTGAATTTTTCCTTTATGGCGGAGTATTAATGATTGCACTTTATCACGTGGGAATGTTCTTTGCTCGAAGTAAGGATTATGCTTCTTTGTTTTTCAGTTTATTCAGCTTGGTTATTTTAGTGAGAATCATTACAACAGGAGAGCATGCTATATTTTTTATTGCCGATTTACCTTGGGCATTATTAGTTCGTTTAGAGTATTTGTCTTTTTATTTATCTCAGCCATTATTAGCTTTATTTTTATACTCTATTTTCCCTCGTTTCTTCTCAAGAAAAATTCTAAAATTTATTCTTATCGAAGCTGCTATTTTTTCTATAGTAACTCTATTCACTAGTGTTTTATTTTTCTCAAAATGGATGCTTGCCAATCAAATCATCACAGTAATTGGAGGAGTATATCTCATTTATGTCATTTCCATAGCAATACTAAATAAAATAATGGGAGCAAAAATACTGATGCTCGGTTGGTTATTATTTTTTGGTACTATTATTTACGACATACTTATTCAAAACCAAATATTCTCGGGTTATAATATGTCTATTATCGGCATGTTCTTTTTTGTAGCCAGCCAAGCAAATATTCTTTCTCGCTTATTAGCAAAAACATTTTCAGATAATCAAAAATACAAAGAAGAAGTAAATTATCAAAATAAACACTTAGAGCAATTAATAAAAGACCGTACACAGGAATTGGTTGCTAAAAATGAAGCCATTGAGCATAAAACCTCTGAGTTAGAATATCAAAAAGAAAAATCAGAAGATACTTATCGTCAAATTTCGGATAGTATGAAGTATGCTAGCCGAATACAAGCGGCTGTCATGCCTGAACGAACTTGGCTGAATCAAATATTACCAGAACACGTGGTCATGTTTAAGCCCAAAGAAGTAATCAGTGGCGACTTTTATTGGATGAAAGTATTGCGATCACAAATATTTATTGTTGTGGCAGATTGCACAGGGCATGGTGTGCCTGGAGCTTTTATGAGTATGCTTGGAACTACCCTTTTGAATGAAGTGGCGGCTCGACGAGAAATAACCAAAGCAGGACAAGCATTAAACGCACTGCGTGATGCATTAAAAAACTCCTTACGCCAAACAGGACACAACGATGAGGCAAAAGACGGCATGGACTTGGCATTGTGTATTATTGACACAAAATCACTAGAAATGCAATACTCGGGTGCTTATAATCCATTATTTATTGTAAGGGAAGTAGGCATGTCTGACACCTTAAACGACTGCAAAAGAATAGAAAAAGCAGGCTACGAAATGATTCAGCTAGATCCTGATTCACAACCTATCGGAGTTCATTTGAGCGAAAAAGAATTCTCTAACCGCAAAGTTCAGCTACACCAAGACGACACCATTTACATGGCATCCGATGGCTATGGCGATCAAATAGGAGGAAATAAAGGACGAAAATTCATGAGTCGGCGTTTTAAACAATTGCTATTGGATATTCATCACAAACCATTCAGCGAACAAAAACGAAACCTAGAAACGATTTTTGAAAAATGGAAAAAACCATCATCAGGAGTTATTTATGAGCAAATCGACGATGTTCTTATTTTTGGATTTAAACCACAATTTAATATCAAAACAAAAGTAAATACACAAAACTACAATTGGGAAACTCGCTCGGTATTGATTGTGGAAGACGAAGAAATATTCTATGTATTAATGAGAGAAATGCTTCGTAAAACAGGCGTTACCACATTTTGGGCAGAAGATGGAAGCGAAGCCATTAAACTTAGTCGTGAAAACCCAAAAATAGACATTATTCTAATGGACTTGGGAATGCCTGTGATGGATGGCTACGAAACGACCGAAAAACTACGTGCTTTGGGTATAACTACTCCAATTATAGTACAAACAGCATTCAAGTTTTCTGATGAAAAAGAAAGAGCATTCATTGCTGGTTGCGATGATTATATAACAAAACCAATCACCGAAAAAGAATTATTATCAACCATCGCCAAATACATTACAGCTACTGATGCTCTGTAGCCATCATTAAATACAAGACCTTACTCCTATCCAAACCTTTCACCTGTGCCTATGATTCAGTGTTTATTTTTTATTTAATAATCTGAAAATATATCCTGAATTGTAGTAATAATTATGATTCTAAAAATGATTTATTTTTTGTTTTATTGATACATAAAATTCTTACATAGCTTAGCTACGAATTTTTTTTTTGAAAGCGAACAGGACTAAAAGAAACTTTTCATACTCCGTATCTTGATA
>JAOZTL010000535.1 GCA_029942205.1 Bacteroidales bacterium
AATCCCGCACATAAGGGACTTACACCTTCTGGATATTGAATCAAATACTTTTTTTTTCTACATAAATTGTAACTTTAAAATTTATTTGATTATCTTCACCATTCAAGGCACACTCATTGGGCTTAATATCATTTATTTTTTTGTGCTTTTTCGGTGCTTCGCATCTCAAAAACAAAAAAAACAAACGCCATAAAGCCCATTTCCGTTAAGCAACATCAAAAAGATCGAAAACCTTATGTTTTTCGATCTTTTTATAAGGTCGAAGGACTTATCAATTTCATTTTATACAATTTATCCGAACGGCGAACTTGATTGGGAACAGGAATTGAGATAGTTTGCCCTTTTACGGCTTTTTCTACGGGCTTCATATCAACCCGAATTTCGCTTACCGTCAATTCCACAACGCCAGTCGTAGGACCAGTGATCAGTATTTCGTCGCCAACAGCCAACTCGCCTGCTTGAAGTTGAAATTCTGCCACGCCAATTTTACTAAAGTAATTGCTTCCTTTGCCAATGTAGAATTTCTGTTTCGTGGCTTTCGAGCCGTATTCTTTACTCCATTCGCCTATTTTGCGTCCCAAATAATAGCCATCCCAAAAGCCTCGATTGAAAACCGAGCTTAAACGTGTTTCCCAAGCTTTTATTTTTTCGATGCCATACGACTCATCAATAACCGCTTCTACGGCTTCGCTGTAACATTGCGAAACAATTTTGACATATTCGGCTGGGCGAGCACGCCCTTCTATTTTGAGCACTGTTACGCCTGCATCCAGTATCTTATCCACAAATCCGATAGTTAATAAATCTTTTGGCGACATAATGTATTCATTATCAATTTCTAGCTCGTAGCCTGTTTCTTTTTCGGTAACTATGTACGATTTTCGACAAGTTTGTAAGCATGCGCCACGGTTTGCCGACGAATTTTGTTCATGCAAACTCAGATAACATTTCCCCGAAATAGCCATGCACAAAGCTCCATGCGCAAAAATCTCGATTTTTATCAATTCGCCCGCAGGTCCTTTTATTTGCTCGGCTTCTATGGCTTTGGTGATTTCTTTTACTTGCTTCAGACTCAATTCTCTAGCCAAAACCATCACATCGGCAAAATGTGCATAAAATTTCACGGTTTCGATATTACTCACATTCACTTGCGTGGAAATATGTACTTCCATACCAATAGAACTTGCATAATTCAATACAGCTTGATCGGAAACAATGAGTGCCGTTACGCCTGATTCCTTTGCCGTGTTTACTATTGCACGCATTAATTTCACGTCATGATCGTAAATAATCGTATTGAGAGCCAAGTAGGTTTTTAGATGATTTTCTTTTCCTATTTCTGCAATTTTTTTCAGATCTTCGAGCGTGAAATTATTGGTCGATTTGGCACGCATGTTTAATTGCTCAATGCCAAAATAAACCGAATTTGCACCGCCTTGTATCGCAGCCATTAGCGATTCATACGAGCCTACAGGAGCCATTAATTCTACATCTTTTCTTTGCATAATTTTGTTTATTCTAAAGTCTTCGACTTTTTTAATTCTATTTTATTGCAACATTTTAGTGTAAATTTCATTTACGATAAGTTCTTCATCCAAATCATTCATGCATTTAAAATGTTTTTTCGGGCATTGGCTAAAACCAATTTTAGAACACGGGCGGCACGATAAATTTTTATTTTCAATCATAATCGAGCTTTCATCGGCAAAATAAGGATACATGCCAAATTCTGGAATGGTATTTCCCCAAATGGAGATGATTTTTTTACAATAAGCAGCTGCAATGTGCATCAAACCAGTATCGTGTGAAATGACGACATTTGCTTGTTTTACGAGTGATGCTGATTGGTTTAACGAATATTTTCCGCATGCATTGTACACATTTTCGCTAAGTTCGGCTTTTATTTTTTCGGCAACAGCCACGTCCGTAGTTCCTCCCAATAGTACGATAGCTTGTTTGCTTTTCCTACAAATGGAGATAATCTTTTCGGTAGGCAAACGCTTTGTAGAATGCTGTGCACCAATCACAAAGGCGACATAGCCTACTCTGAAATTTTCGGGTAATTGATCGAGATTTACCTCGTCTTTGGCTGCAATAAAATAATCGAGCCCTTTTTGGTCATTTACCACATCAAAAAGCTTGGTGGTGTCCATGTAACGATCTACAATGTGGCGATTGGAGAGTTTATTTTTTTTCCAATTCACCATTAGCCATTTTTCGTAATTCAATTTATCAAACGAAAAAGCGATGATCCTAAGTTTATTTTTTACCCGAAAAGTACGTAGATTGCGATGTAAATCGATGATGTAATTAAAATATTCTTGTCGTAATTCATGAATTAAATCAGAAAAACTAGCATCAAGTACGTGTATTTTGTCGATATATGGATTATTTTCAATAACGGGCAAAAACTGTTTTTTCGTTAAAAAATGCACTTCTGCACCTTTTACTTGTTGTTTCAGATTGCGAATAACAGGCGTGGTAAGCACAATGTCACCAATGGAACTGAATCGGATAATTAAAAATTTGATCAAAATAAGTAAATTAATTTGTTTAAGGTCTTCGACCTTTTTTATGTTGCTCACGCACTTGTGAAAAAATAATCAATAGTAATGATTTATCGAAAAATAAATAAGAGCTTAATTTTGTCTACCTACGAATAAACAAGTAAATGTATAATTAATTTCATACAAATACGTAAGCCACATCAAAAAGGTCGAAGACCTTAGTGAAATAAACGGATTTTTTTTCCTAAAAAAGGAAAACCAT
>JAOZTL010000536.1 GCA_029942205.1 Bacteroidales bacterium
ATTAAAAAGTCGAAAGTAAAAAGAACGAATACTAGAGACACGTTTTAGGATAATGTCTATTTTCTTTCAACTAATACCAATTAAATTTCAAAATACCTAGTTCTATCTTTACTAAGGAAGAAATTGCTGTTAATTAGTTTAATTATCTGTTTTATGATAAGAGTAAAAGTCAAAAACATTAACGAGAAAGAATTTTTATTAATAACAATGCTTTTAAGCCTAAAATATGCTGCTTTTCTTTCTACTTTCTACTAAAATTTTTTGTCTCCAATTAATCCACATAAAACTTGCTCAGAAATATTTTATCTGTTTTTTTTCTTGTTTATTTTCATTATAAAAAATAAAAAGCTATTTTTACAAAACAAAATAATAAACCAGAAAAGCACTTAATTTCACTCTTCGGAATTAGAACTTATTGAAAAAATAAAAAAACAACTTACAAAATTTAAGCACATGAGAATCATACTCCTTTTATTATTACTCAATTCTTGGAATTTTATGTTTTCGCAAACAGCCATGTTTGAAATAAAAAAGCCTTGCGCTACCGACTCTACCGAATTTGATGCCAACAAATCGGTAGGCATGCCTAGCACCAACCCTTCCTACGAGTGGGATTTTGACGGTAATGGTATTTTTGAAAAACAAACGACTAGCCCAAAAATAAAATACGTGTTTCAAAACTCTGGAAACTACACCGTTACATTACGAGTTACAGGTGGCGATACTTACAGTAAAGCAATACAAGTGTACGATCTGCCTAACGCTAGTATCATCCATAATAACCCTGAAATATGCGATGGAGATAGCTTACTGCTGCAAGTATTGGCAAGCTCTACCGACGTTGTTTTATGGACAACGGCTCAAGTAAATGTTACCGAAGTTTATGTCAAATACGAACAGTGGTATGGCGTTACGATACAGGATTTGCATAAATGCATCAATCGTGATTCGGTGCTACTCAAAGTATTACCTGCTCCCGTAATTACGGTGTCGGAAGATATTACGGTGCAAGAAGGCGCAAAAGTGCAACTAGAAGCCACTGGAGCTGATTATTACCAATGGACTCCTTCCACAGGGCTTAGCAACCCAAACATTGCCGACCCCGTGATATATCCCGAAGAAACAATCAAGTTTTATGTACAAGGTGCATTATCCAATACTTGTTCGGCAATCGACTCGGTGCTAATCACCGTAATTCCAAACCTCAACATGAAAAACAATAACGTTTTTTCGCCCAATGGTGATGGTCAAAATGATTTTTGGAAAATAGAGAATGTAGATGATTATGCTAGTTGTGAATTAATTATTTATAATCGATGGGGACAACAAGTATACCAAACAGGCAGCTACCAAAACGACTGGGACGGGAAATCGAATAGCAACGATTTGCCCGAAGGTGCGTATTTTTATGTGTTCAAATGCCCAATCAATGGTAAAGTATTTACAGGCGATATTCTTCTCGTCCGATAAGGCTTCGTCTTTTTTGATGTGCTACGCAACGATTATTTATTTAAGGAATATAAATTAAATGAGCTAATAATTAGGTAAACTTGTTTTATATTGTTTTATATTCTTTAACAACTTAAAAAATATGCCAATAGCACTACTATTAAAGATTTTTTTTAAAGGAAGTTAAAGGACATAAGAATGAGTATAACTGTTATATGTTATTTAATTTGCGTTACTAAATAACAAATCAGAAATTTAGAATATGTTTTCTTTTTAATAATAAAAGCCTCTTCGAGGAATTTATTAAGGATAATTACATCGATCCATACAAAAAAAATGGTTTGATTTCAATAATTTACAATATTTAAGCCCATGAGAAATTTTTACTTTTGCATTTTTTTCGTCATTTTATTTTTGATACCAAATAACGCTCTGACTCAACAAACGAGTGAGTACAATTTATATCATCAAAATCCATATCTGATAAACCCTGCTTATGCTGGCAGTTACGACCATGCGGTGGGTTATCTACATGCTCGCAACCAATGGGTGGGTGTCAGTGGTGCACCACAAACGGGATCGTTTGGATTACATAACTCCATTACCGAAAAAATGGCTATCGGTGGACGCATTACCAGCGACAAAATCAGCCTAATGAATACTTTTGCAGCGCATATCGACTATGCCTACCGCCTCCAAATAGGCACTACACAGCGGCTTTCTTTCGGTTTATCACTCGGCTTTATGCAACACAAAATAAACCTGAGCGATATTTTGGTAGATGATTATTCGGATCAAACTTTTGCTGCCGATAAATACAATTATATAGCACTGGATGCGGGACTGGGCTTACGATACCAGTGGCGAAACTTGGATATTGGACTTGCTGTTCCGCAATTGCTTGCTCCTGCCATGAAATACAAAACGGATGGTGTGCAGAATTATGCTTTTAATTATGAACGTCAATTTTGGATTACAGCCATGTACAATTTTTATTTGTCCAAAAAAACATGGATTGTTTCGCCTACCGCTCTCCTAAAAGCTACAATGACAAGTCCGCTACATTACGACGTAGGCTTTCGGGTGTTATGGAAAGAACAATTGTGGGCTTCGGCTTCTTATCGTGAATCAAGCGGTGCAACCGTAGGATTGGGTGTTAATCTCAGTAATTTGGGCATTGCGTATGCCTACGAAATGTCTGGCGACGAGCTTTGGGCACAATCAAGCGGCACGCACGAAATCATGTTTTCCTACCATTTTGGCGGACGTAACTCTGGCGACAATCGCGAATTAAACAAAATAAAAGAAGACCAAGT
>JAOZTL010000537.1 GCA_029942205.1 Bacteroidales bacterium
CTTCAGTTTTCTCTTTTTCTTCTTTGGGTGGTGTTTTTTTAGTTTTAACTTTAAAAACCTTATCTAAATTACAAAAAAAATAAAACATATTCTATTTATAATCAGGAAGATAAAAAAAAACTGCTAACCTATTGCTAACCTATTGCAGCTCTTTAGCTATTGTTTTTTAAATTTTTTATTTGTTACTTTACAAATAATTTATTATGCGACAATATTTTTTAAGGTTGCATAAAAAAAAACAAAGAAGTGATTAGTGATTAATGATTAAAAATAAAAACGTATGAAAAGAACAACTCTTTTTTTATTAGTTGCAGTATTTGCAACTATTAGTTTGTTTGCACAGGAGGGCGTAAAAAATTATGCCTCCATAAAAATAAGGTCGGGAACTTATTTTGTAGCAAGCAACAATATGAACTTTACCAATGCTGCCACTGGAAATTTGACTATTCAGGGCGCAGCACGTCTCGAAAATGCAAATGCAAATGCAGCAGGAAACAGCGGCATTACGGTAGCAAATGGTGCAAACCTTTTGCAAAATTCCGACGGTGTAAACGCTACGGTAAAACAAGAAATTATTGCCGACCGTTGGCATTTGATTTCAAACCCTGTTGCGCCATTTGATTTATCGACTACTTTTTTGGGCAACTATTACCTGTACGAAGAAAAAAACGATGCTTGGCCAAATGCAGCAGGAGGCTTAATGCAAAATAACCGTGGCTACTTAATAAAAAATGCCGACAATGCAACTACACTAAGCTTTAAAGGAACTTTAAACAATGGAGACATGCTATATCCTCTTACATTTGATGGCAAAGGAAACAGTTACAATTTAGTAGGAAACCCTTATTCTTGTGCCATTGACTGGTCGGTTGAGGAGGGTTTCGACAAAAGTAACATTAGCGGAGTAATGTACGTTTGGGACGGAACACAAGCTCAATACGGAAGTAACAATGGTGACGCATCAACTTTTAATGTAGGTAATATTATCCATGCCAATCAAGGTTTTATAGTAAAAGCCAATAGTACAGCTACGGGAGGTTTTACTGTAAAAAATGCCGCTAAAACCATTGATTTAGCTGCGCCATTCTATAAAAATACATTAGCCGATTTATTGCGTATTCGCCTTAGCGGCGAAGAGGGTGTTGATGAAGTGGTGATTTATTTTAAAGAAGGTGCTACCGAAAATTATGATTTAGGTATTGATGCCGATAAATTTTTTGGTACTTCTGTAAGTTTGTATTCCCTTACGGGAGAAGGAAAACCGATGGCAATTAATGCAACTTCTACAACAGTAAAAACAATACCGTTAAATTTTACTAGCACAACAGACGGTAATTATACTCTTCGTGTAAACGAATATACTTTTACAACTGATATTATTTACATAGAAGATAAACTTACTGGAACGGTTGAATTACTAAGCGAAAATGTTGAATATACATTTTTTCACGCAAGTGAAAATACGGCTGACCGCTTTGTATTGCATTTTAACAGCACACCAACAGCAATAGATGAGTTTGAAGAAATTTCAAACATCACCATTTTTGCTGCACAAGGTAAACTAAATGTGTTAAATGCGCAAAATGCAAATATTCAGGTATTCGATTTACTCGGAAAACAAATTTACTCTGCTTGGGCAAACTCAAATGCAGAACAAATTGAACTGCCCGAAAATGCAATTTACATTGTAAAAACAATAAAAAATAATAAAATTTCAACAAAAAAAATAATGATTAATAATTAATGATTAATGTTTAATGATTAGTGATTAGTGATTATAATTAAATTAAAAATCTGCACGGATAATCTGTTGTTAAATAGTAATGACAAGTGTGGAAAAAATAAAAATTAATAATAAAAAATATTCGCAGAATATTTTAACCTGTCGTAAGACAGCGTTTTTTCGTGAATTATTAAAAAAATAGATATGAAAAAAATAATAGCAATAATGATAGCGGTATTATTTACCCTACAAATGAACGCCCAAACAGGCGTTAGTATTTCGAGTGATAACTCTGACCCCGACAACTCGGCCATGCTTGATGTACAAAGCACTGACAAAGGTATTTTATTACCTCGTTTAACACAAACTCAGCGTAATAACATAACTAATCCAGCAACGGGTTTAATGATTTTTCAAACCGACAACACGCCTGGTTTTTACTACAATGCAGGAACACCAGCAAGTCCAACGTGGACAGCAGTTGGTGGCGGAACTGGTACAGGAGATATGTTAAAATCGGAAAATTTATCTGGTTTAGCTAGTTATTCAACAGCAAGAACAAATCTTGGACTTGGAAATGTTGATAATGTATCTATTAATTCATGGATTGGAACTACCAACATTACAACTGTTGGAACAATTGGAACAGGTGTTTGGAATGCTACACCAATTACTGATGCTAAAGTAGCTGATGATATTACTGTTTCTAATTACTTGCTTCTTGCAGGTGGTGCAATTACTGGTAATATAACTACTACAGGACTTTTTGATGGAAGAGATGTAGCTACCGACGGACTAAAATTAAACGGGATAGAAAATTCGGCTGATGTAACTGATGCTACAAATGTAACGGCTGCGGGTGCTTTAATGGACGGTGATTTTACTTCAAATGGTTTTATGAAAAGAACTGCCGTAGGAACTTACTCAATAATTACCGACAATTCAACTAACTGGAACTCGGCTTTTACCGATAGATTAAAGTGGGACGGTGGAGCAACAGGACTTAATGCTACAACTGCAAAAACAAGCCTTGGCT
>JAOZTL010000538.1:0-265 GCA_029942205.1 Bacteroidales bacterium
AATTTTCAGCATAGCCGTAGCTACGGTTAAAATTTTAAGTGCAGTAAAATGGAAAAAGATAACGGATTTATCGGGTGTTTTGATATTAAATTGGTATTACTAATTCAACTTTCTGAAGACCTTAAAAAAGTTGGTACATCATATCCGAAAAGAAATATCCCAGTTCTGATTTTGAGAATAATCCAATCGTTATTATTATAGCAGCAGTTCTTGATATTTTTTTAGACCTAGGAAACTTGAGAACAATTAAAATTGCTTGAATAAT
>JAOZTL010000538.1:275-2758 GCA_029942205.1 Bacteroidales bacterium
TTCCAAAAGCAAGAATTACTGAAATAACAAAAGATAAAAAGACCCCATAAGGAAGATAATAAATAAGGATAGAATAGTCGATATAATTAAAGTTGAAAAATATAGACACCAAGCTTTGTATGAAAATAGGGATAAAAGCTATTTTCTGTAAATTGGTAAAAATGAGTTGTTTTTTGAATAAAGCATACAAATGATAAGCGAAAGTGATAATAAATCCAAAGAAAAGTAATTTAATTATTATAAATGGAATGAAAAATAAAGGCAGTGATTTGGTAACAATAAATAATAGTGCGATTATGTGTAAGGAATTAAGAAATTTGTTTTGTTTTTTATAACTGATTTGTGTTTGTTCATATTCGGTATCGATGGAATTTGAAACGGGATTAAACGTTTGTTCGATCAATGTTTCATCGTCATTGGTTTTCGTCAGTCGATTGGAGTCATGAATGGAGTCGTGAATGGGTGTTTCAGTGTTGTCTGTTGGGGCTGAATTTGTAGGTTTTTCAATGAATGCTTTGTCGGCATCGTCATTGCCTAACGCATTTGTAGACAGTGCTGCGGCTTCGAGTTCCAATGCAAATTCGTTGCAAGTTTGGTAGCGGTCTTCTGGCTTTTTGGCGGTTGCTTTTTCTATTATTTGGTTTATTTGTGGGTGTTCGTTTAATTTTGGTAGTGGATCTTTTTTTATTTGTGTAGAAATTCCATAATTAGAAAGGTTTGTACTGTCATAAGGAGCTTCACCTTTTAGTAGATAATACAGCACTACTCCTAAAGAATAAATATCGCTTCGTTGGTCAATCTGCATGCTTTCATTTACTTGTTCTGGCGATTTGTAGATAGGTTTACCCATTTGCATTCCCATGGTTGTGCTGTTTGAATCATTTTCTATGAGTTTGGCTATTCCAAAATCGAGTATTTTTATGTTGTTGTTGGTTTCAATAAAAATATTGGAAGGCTTCACATCTCGATGCACGACTCCGTTGTTGTGAGCAAATTCAAAAGCACGAAGAATTTGAGTAAAAATTTGAATTGCTTCCTCTTTTTGTAGTTTTCCTTTTTGTTTGATGTAATTAGTAAGACTATCGCCTTCAAGTAATTCCATTACAATGGCAAGCATATCGCTACGTTTCTCAAAGTCTATTACCCGCACAATATTTGGATGTTCGAGGCGTGCCATTATTTTGGCTTCGTTTACAAATCGTGTGATTATTTGCTCATTTCTAATAAACAAGGAGTCCAATATTTTTATCGCAACTTTTTTTTCGTTAAAAGTTTTGTGTTGGGCTTCAAACACTTCTGCCATTCCGCCTTTTCCTATCGAGCGTATGGTTAGGTAATTTAGTATTTTTTTGTTTGTCATTGTTTTACATATATTTATGAGGATTCAGGTCGAAGGCTAATGTAATAAATCAGCTAGGTCTAAAATCTTAAAAATACAAAACTTTTTTGAAAACAACAAGCGAGTAGTCGCATAAAAAAAACGTTGCAAAAGAATTTATCTTCGACAACGTTTTTTTAGTGTGAAAAAAAGTACGTTTCTCGCCCTTTTCTTAATTGTTTATATTTTGTTTTTGCAATCAATAAGTTCTTGATTGCAAAAGTTTTGTACCAGCGTGTAAACAATATTTCCAAAGATCGAAGTGCTTATTTACTTTTTTGTTCAGCAAGTTTGAGTGCTTCGTAAGCATTTACAATACCTCCAGTGATAGATAATGTACTGAATTTAACCATATCTTTCGATCCTGGGCGTTTAATTTTTTGCTCAACATAAGGAATAGCCGATTCCATCAAAATTTGTTTGATTTGTACAGCCGTAAAATCTGGATAATAAGACCACACCAAGGCAGCCACACCAGTAACAACAGGCGCAGCCATGCTCGTTCCGCTTGCGTTTTTGTAACTATTATCAGGTGTTGTAGAGAAAATATCTACGCCAGGCGCAAAAAGATCTACATTTTTCTGTCCGTAATTAGAAAAATTAGCAATAAAACTTTCATCTGCCGATGAAGCACCTACTTCTATCCAGCTTTTGCACGCTTTGCGTTTGAGGTACTTACGAGACGGGAAATTAGTAACTTCGTCGTTGTTTTCTGCATCGTTACCTGCCGCATGAACAAATAATACGCCTTTAGCTTCGGCATATTTCACCGCTTTGTCTACCACGCTTTTGTATGGCGAATAGGCTTTTCCGAAGCTCATATTGATAATTTGTGCGCCATTGTCGGCAGCATAATAAATGGCATTAGCTACGTCTTTGTCACGCTCATCACCATCAGGAACAGTACGTAACACCATGAAAACCACATTGTCAGCCACTCCTTTAATTCCTTTATCGTTCGTACGATTTGCGCCTACGATTCCAGCTACGTGCGTACCATGAAAAGCATCAGGACCTTCCACTTTGTTATTTCCGTAATATTTTTCAGTTTTGTCGGCATAATTATCACCTACGGTTGCTCTAGGCTCAAAATCTACATTATAAT
>JAOZTL010000539.1 GCA_029942205.1 Bacteroidales bacterium
TTTTCGTTTGTACCTTCAAAAATACGGTTGATACGAGAATCACGATAAGCACGTTCTACGTTTGTTTCAGCAGAATATCCCATTCCTCCAAAGATTTGTACACCTTCGTCAGCAACATAATCAAGAACCTCTGAACCATAAACTTTCAAGATTGAAGCTTCGATACCGTACTGGCGAATACCTTCAAGTGCAGCTTCACCTTTTTCCATTCCTTGTGCTTCGTACATTTTCATTGCATCTTCGGTACTTTGCAATGCTCTGTAAGTAGCCGATTCTGTAACGAAAGTACGAATTACTTGTTCTGCTAATTTGAATTTGATTGCACCAAAGTTAGCAATAGGAGTTTTGAATTGTTTACGTTCGTTAGCATATTGCACCGATTCGTCAATAATTGCTTTACAAGCACCAACAGAACCTGAAGCTAATTTTGCACGTCCGATATTCAATACATAAAGAGCCATTTTGAATCCATCGCCTCTTTTTCCTAATAAGTTTTCAACAGGAACTTTTACGTCGTTGTAAAAAATCTGAGTAGTAGAAGAGCCTTTGATACCCATTTTATGTTCTTCTGGATTTACGGTAATTCCTTCTGAGCTAGCCTCAATGATGAAAGCACTTAGGTTTTTGTCATCATCAATTTTAGCAAATACAATGTGAAGGTCAGAGATTCCACCATTGGTGATCCACATTTTTTGACCATTCACGATATAATCTTTTCCGTCTTCGGTAAGAATTGCTTTTGTTTTTCCAGAGTTAGCATCCGAACCAGCACCTGGCTCTGTCAAACAGTATGAACCAACATATTCGCCAGTAGCCAATTTGGTTACATATTTTTGTTTTTGCTCTTCTGTTCCATAATATAAAATAGGTAATGTAGCGATACCTGTGTGAGCGGTAAAAGCTACCGAAAAAGAAAAACCTCTACTTATTTCTTCTCCAACCAATCCTGATGTAACATAATTTTGTCCGAAACCACCATATTCTTCAGGTACAGCAGTACCCAAAAGACCTAATTCGCCAGCTTCTTTCATCAATTTTGCCAATAAACCTTCTTCGTGCTCGTCCAAGCGATCAATAACAGGGTGTACATTCGCAATAACAAAATCACGTGTTGATTGCGCAATCATGCGTTGTTCTTCATTAAATTCTTCAGGAATGAATATGTCATTAAAATCAGTAGTTTTGGTTAAAAATTCACCACCTTGCAATATTTTTTTATCTTCCATTTTATTCTTTATAACTAAAATTTAATTTTGTTGTGTTAGAAAGGGCACGAAGCCCTTTCTTTTTTAATCCACTTTATCTAAAACGTATTATAATAATTCAATAATGCCAGCAGCACCTTGTCCAGAACCGATACACATTGTTACCATTCCGTACTTTTGGTTTCTGCGTCTCATTTCGTTCATTAATTGAACGGTTAATTTAGCACCAGTAGCACCAAGTGGGTGTCCAAGCGCAATTGCACCACCGTTTACATTTACGATTTCAGGATTGATGTCCAAATCACGTAATACAGCTAATGATTGCGATGCAAATGCTTCGTTTAATTCAATTTGCTCGATGTCTGCAAGTTTCATTCCTGCATGCTTCAATACTTTAGGAATAGCAGCCATTGGTCCAATACCCATTTTGTATGGATCTACACCAGCTACTTGGTAGTCTACCAAACGAGCCAATGGTTTCAAGTTTAATTCTTTCACCATTTTTTCAGAAGCAACCATCAAGAAAGCAGCACCATCAGACATTTGCGACGAGTTGGCAGCAGTAACTGACCCACCTTGAGCAAATACAGGCTTCAAACGAGCCATTTGTGCAGGTGTAGAGCGGCGAGGTCCTTCGTCAGTATCCATTATTGATTCACGAACAGCAGGCTTGTCGTTTGCATCTACATAATTTTCTTTTATTGTGATTGGTACAATTTCGTCTTTGAAGCGTCCATTAGCGATTGCATCAAAAGCTTTGTCGTGTGATTTGATACCAAAAGCATCCTGATCTTCACGAGAAATATTGTATTCGTTGGCTACCGCTTCGGCAGTAAGTCCCATTCCGTGATAATAGCTAGGAATATTCTTTGCCAAATCTGGGTTTGGAAGTCCACGCCATCCACCCATCGCAATTTGCGACATGGTTTCAGCACCACCAGCAATTACTAAATCAGCGATTCCAGCAGCAATTTTTGAGCTAGCAATAGCGATTGATTCGATACCCGAAGCACAATAACGGTTTACGGTAGATCCAGGAACTTCAACAGTATCCAGACCCATTAGCGAAAGCATGCGTCCCATGTTGAAACCAGATTCTGCCTCAGGAAATGCATTACCTACTACTACGTCATCAATTAATTTTTTGTCGATTTGCGGAAAATCATTCATTAAATGTCTGATTACAGTAACTGCAATATCGTCGGGGCGAGTAAATCTGAATTTACCTCTAGGTGCTTTGCCTATTGCAGAGCGGTATCCTCCTACTATGTATGCGTCCATTTTTTTCTTATTTATGAAGTATGAATTTTGGAATGGATTGCTCCAATTCGTATTCATTTTTCTGTTAATATTTTTATTAAGGTCTTCGACCTATTTATTATTGTTTAGGCACTAATACAAAATTATTTTAATCAATAAAAATATAAACAATTTTGTAATAGTGCTTAATAATCTCTATTAGAAACGAATGGATTAATTAGTTTCTTAAGATTTTACCTTTAGTAATTAAGCTTTGCATTCTTTCCATTGTTTTGCGTTCTCTGC
>JAOZTL010000540.1 GCA_029942205.1 Bacteroidales bacterium
TCAGCACAAGACTATAATGTGATTGTTAATAATTCAAATACAACAACTTCATTAACAAAAAAACAAGTGTCTTATTTTTTATTAAAGAAAAAAACAAGATGGGCTGATAAAACAAAAGTATTACCTGTAGATTTAGGCTCAAAATCAGCCATTAGAAGTGTTTTTACAAAACAAATTCACAAAAAAAATGTAAATCAAGTAAGATCATTTTGGCAGCAATCTGTTTTTTCAGGAAAAGCATCACCTCCTTCTGAAAAAACTAATGATATGGCTATTATTAATTACGTAAAAGCACATAAAGGAGCTATTGGCTACATCTCTTCAAAGACAAAGACTACAGGAGTTAAAACAGTAACTATTAAATAAAACACAATCCTCAAAAATTTAAAATTTAGATACAAAATTCTAATTTTTCCTATTCTATTTGTAGGTATTTTTTTTGTATCTTATTTTGTATTAAATTATTTTAACAATAAAAATAGTTTACTACTTAAAGAAACTCAAAACACTTTTATACCAAGTATTAAAATAAGTATAAAATTAAATAACAAGCTTTCGATAATACAGCGTTCGTTACAAGATGCTGTAGCTTCTGCTGATGAAGAAAAATTAGAAGAGACCGACACACTTGCAGAAAATTTTACTTATTTATGTTTGTTATTAAGCGAAAAAACGAAAGGTAATTCAATTGATAGTATTTCGACATTGTTTAACAGTTATTACTTGAATGCTAAAACGGCAAGTAAAATTATGATAGCTGATGATTTTAATGACGAACTTAGCGAGAAAATTACCATAATGCTATTTCAATACAATAAATTAGACAGTACTTTAAAAGCACTAGAAGTTGATAGTGAAAAATATGCGAATTTGCATTTTCAAAATATTGAAAAAAACAATCAAAAATCGTCTAATGCAAGTCTTTTGATTATTGTAATCGGAATTGTTATATTTCTTGTCATTTCGTATTTTATAAGCCGTGCAGTTGTAAATCCTTTGCAAAAAGCTATTGCTTTTATGAAAAGAATATCCAATAAAGAGATAGATTTTCAAATAAAAGAAAAACGTAAAGATGAAATTGGCGAACTTTACAGCTCTATAAATGAGGTAAATAAAAACTTTATAGAAATAATAACAAATATAAACGAAACAGCATCAGCAGTTTTAAATGCTGGTCAACAGTTATCGTCAATTTCATTAGAAATAGCACAAAGTGCTAACGAGCAAGCATCAACAACCGAAGAGGTTTCTACCTCAATGGAACAAATGCTTGCTATGATTAGTTCAAATACTGAAAATGCTGAGATAACAGGGAAAACATCGGAAGAGTCGGCTCAAGAAATAGAGGAGAGTAATAAAATTTTCATACAAACAATAGAGTCCGTTTCCAAAATAAATGAAAAGATAAGTGTAATTGCTGAAATTGCTGAAAAAACAGATATGTTATCAATAAATGCAGCAATAGAAGCTGCAAGAGCTGGCGAAGTAGGGAAAGGATTTTCAATTGTAGCCAGTGAAATACGTAAACTTGCCGATAAAACAAAAACAGCATCAGATGAAATAAATAAATTATCGAAAAGTGGAAAAGATATTTCAAAACTTGCAGGCGAAAAATTATCAAAAATAATTCCTGAGATAATTAAAAGTGCTGAATTGGTAAATAATATTGTAGTAGCTAGTAAAGAACAACAAAGTGGTGTTGAAATGATAAATATTTCGATACAGCAACTTACCGAAATAACAAATTCAAATTCGGCTTCTGCCGAAGAAATGTCAACATCGGCAGAAGAATTATCTGCACAAGCAGAGCAGCTAAAAAGTTTAATTTCGGTATTTAAAATTGGTGCTTTAGAAAATGAAAAAAAAGAGGATTTAAGTCAAAAAAATAATGGATTCGATATGGATTTATCTGACAATAATAAATCGGATAATGATTTTGAAAAATATTAATGGCTAAATAAAAAATAACTCGTTACTTTTAATAAAAAACCGATGAATAATTCATCGGTTTTTTATATTTAATTATCTTATTAAAAGAATTTTATAAAATTATGCGGCGAATAAAAGCCTTATTCGCCGCACATTTTGCGGCGATTGTTTTGATTTGCAAAGTGCTTGAATTCTAATTGAAAAAGAAACCTGACTCAAAGACAAAAAGCGCTGGAGCGCTTACCACCTAATAAGAGCCGAAGCCCAAGTAAAACCGCTACCAAAAGCAGCAAGAGCAAATAATTGTCCTTCTTTAATTCGGTCTTGTTCCCAAAGGTCGCTAAGTAATATTGGGAGCGTTGCAGCTGTTGTATTTCCGTATTTTTGAATGTTATTGTACACCTTTTCGTCTGGTAATCGTAAAAAACGTTGCACCATTTGCGAGATACGTAAATTTGCTTGATGTGGCAAAAACATATCCAAATCATCAACTGTTAAGTTATTAGCAACTAATGCTTCACGAGTAACTTCTGGCATACGTTTAATGGCATTTTTGAAAACTAATTTTCCGTCCATTTGTGGATGAATATTTTCAAAATCATTCTCCATATTTTCATAGAAAAATTTATCTCTTCCTGTTTGAGGGGCACGTAATAATAATTTTTCGGCAAATTGTCCTTCTGAATGCAAATGCGTTGAAAGGATTCCTTTCCCTTTTTCTTCGGTACGTTGCAAAACGGCAACTCCAGCTCCATCGCCAAATAAAACCGCCATATTTCTACCACGAGTTGT
>JAOZTL010000541.1 GCA_029942205.1 Bacteroidales bacterium
AGAGCAATGACATTTTTGGTGTATCGAGTACGTTTACTGATTATATTCCCAACAAATAATTCATTTGCACCAAGTACAAGCATGATGTAAGTCGGTTTGTATTGATTTATATAATAACTAAGCGTATCGCTTGTTCCATACCATAAGGTAGACGAACTATACCAAATTACCGTTTTCATGCTGTGTCCATTTTGTTCTGCATAATCACGCAAACGTAGCATTAGCCCTTCGAGCATTGAGTCGCCTATTAGCAAAATTCGTTGTGCGGTGGTGTCCATTTCTTCTCGCTGTATAATGACTTTATTGGTATCGCTGACAGCTATTTTTTTTCCTATCAAAGGGATTGTGTCGCCTATAATAAATTTTTTGATACCCGTTTTTTGAATATCAATATCTCCTATTTTTATGGTATAATCAACAAACGAGTATGTTCCTAATATCCCAAACGAAATGAATATCAATAAAATAAAAGGAATAAGTGGATGTTTCATGGGTTTTGATTTTTCTTGATTTATTTCTCGCTAAGTCGCAGAGAGACTAAGTTTTTTTTGATTTATTGAGTGAATGATTTTTCTGACATAAATTACTTTGATTGATCGAATAACCATTGTATCAATTCTTCTGAATAAGCCTTGCCCCAAACAAAATGCCCTAATTTTGGATATTCTGTGTATTTGGGAGATACTCCATTTTGTTGCATTGCAGTAATCATGTTTCGGCTGCGTTCCACTTTCACGGCTTTGTCTTTTGTGCCATGAAATGCCCAAACTGGGATTTTTATTTTGTGTGCAGTTTGTTCATCACCTCCGCCGCACACTGGAGCTGCTGCCGCAAATTTGTTTGGATATCGACTGATAGCATCCCATGTGCCAAAGCCTCCCATGGATAGCCCTGTTATATAAATGCGTGCAGTGTCTATTGGGTATTGCTGAGTAATGGAATCAATTAGCTCCATCGTTAGTTGTAGCGAGATGGATGAATTATCGGGTTGTTGGTGTTTGTCTAGTTTCCAGTCTACTTCTACCCAGCGTTTACCTTCTGGGCACTGTGGTGCAATTACAAAACAAGGGAATTTTTCTTGCATTTTATATTGAGCAAAAAGAGTTACACCGTGTATTAGTTGTTTTTCATTATCATTTCCTCGTTCGCCAGCACCGTGCAAAAATATAACTAATGGATACAGAATGATGCTGTCCGTAGGGACTAATTTGTTTATTGCTTTTTTTGCGTAAAACGAAATATCTGGATTGTCTGGTAGCAAAAAACGATATGCTAAGTTCTGTCCATCAGCATTATTGTATACTAGCTTATGGAATTTCTGTTCTTCAGTTTGTCCATAACTGTTAATGCTAATAAATAATATAAAAAGTAGAAAAAGATAATTTTTTTTGTAATTTGTAATCATATCAAGAATAATATAAATGACATTGAAAAGCACAAAAGTATAAAAATATTTAGTAGCATTGTTCGATTCGTTTTTTTTATTCAAAAAAAAATCTCCTTCTTTTTTCAAATAAGGAGATTTTCTATTTTTAAAGTTTTTGATCTATTTCATACTTCGTTTATTCTGTTATTTATCTCGAACATTTTTTGATAAATTATCAATGTAAATCAGTAAGTTACGCTTAAATACGTACAATTATATTAAGCAGTGTGATAAATCGTTAAAACATAGCTATATAAATGAGCAAAAATAATAAAACAGATGAAGTCTGAAATTTTTATAAATTAACCAGCAGATTCTTCGTCTGCAAAATCTTCATTCAGAATTCCTGTGTTAGTTGTATTTGATTGATTTTCTGTCATCTGCACTTTATGTTCCGATTTTTTACGATCAGCAGATGTAATATGATGCATTACTTTCGAGCCGAAATAGAATGCAATCATCATTTCAAATGCCACCATAAACTCATGCATTTCTTGCTCAAATCCAACAATACGTACATTTACTAATTCTAAAATAACAGCAACAAAAAGTAGAGTCAGCGTGAGGATTCCTCTAAAAATACCTCGTGGCATATCAAATGTTTCTCCTGCATACGGATTTGGATTTACGACAGTCCAGTTTCCAAAAGTATACTTACGTAATAATAAAATAAAGAAAGCAAATACAATTAAAAGCCATAGTACAATTGGAATGTAGACTTGCCATAAAAATTCAGTATTGTTTTCAAAGAATTTTACTGTTTGCATGTATTGATCGTTCATGTTTTATTTCTTTTTTGATGTTAAATTTATATGCTTTTCTTTTTTAGTTTAGGTTTTATACCTTTATTTTAAATTATAATGATTGCTGTAGTAAAATCATTGATTGTGATAATTTTTACAAGTATGTAAGCAACATCAAATAGATCGAAGACCTTACCTAATTAATAAACCAACAATAAAAGCAACAGCAATACCTCCTAGTGATAGTTTGGTGTATAATCGTTGCTGCTTATATTTTTTCCCAAGGATTTCAACATCTTTGCTGCATTTTCCCCAGTTTGCTTTGTAGAAATCTCTATCTTTTTTCAAGAAAGCAGACAACGTATCCGTTTCTATTTCTCGTTTTTCATAAAGAGCCATTTTTCTTTTCTGTAAATCCAATTGTTCATTACAAACTTCAAGCTCTCTGTTGGCTTTTACTAGTTTTTTTATTTGAGAATCTTTCAATACCCAAATCGTATCATTTTCGGTATTGAGCGTAACACTTTTTTCTGGCAAAATATAATT
>JAOZTL010000542.1 GCA_029942205.1 Bacteroidales bacterium
TTCATTTCTACTCTATCGAAAGAAATAGAACCGTGTTTGAAACGTTTTTTACGCAACTTTTTGGAAAGTTCATCGAGTTTAAGAATTTCTTCTGAAAGCTCACCTTCTTTGTTTTCGATAACTTCTTGTGCCTCTTCGTAAGCAAAACGGCGGTCGGAATTAATGATAGTTCTACCAAACCATTCGCTAATAATATCGGCTTTGTCATTCATTTCAAAAACTGCCGAGAAACAAAGTTTGTCCTCATTAGGGCGAAGTGAGCAAATTCCATTTGATAAACGTTCGGGCAACATTGCCACAACTCTATCGACTAAATACACTGAAGTTGCTCTTGCATAAGCTTCCTTGTCGAGAGTGGATTTTGGTGTTACATAGTGAGTTACGTCAGCTATGTGAACTCCTACTTCATGGTTGCCATTTTCCAGTTTTCTAATGGAAAGTGCATCGTCAAAATCTTTTGCATCGGCTGGATCGATGGTAAAAGTGGTTATTTTACGGAAGTCTTTACGCTTTGCAATTTCTTCTTCGGTAATTTTATCGGGAATACGTTCTGCGGCATCTAGTATGCTTTGTTCAAATTTGTAAGGCAGTTCAAACTCTGCTAAAATAGCGTGCATTTCAGTTTCGTTATCGCCAGCATCTCCTAGCACTTTGATAATTTCGCCTACTGGGTTTTTTCCTTTATCAGGCCATTCAACAATCTTGGCAATTACTTTTTGTCCGTTTTTAGCACCATTTAATTTGCCTTTTGGAATAAATAAATCCGTGTTCAAACTTTTACTTTCGGGAATCATAAAAGCAAAACTGTCAGATACTTCCATAGTTCCCACAAACATTTTCTTTGAGCGTTGAAGTATTTGTGTTACTTCACCTTCAGGAGTTTGGTTTTTACGGCGAGCGTAAACATATATTTTCACCTCGTCGCCACCTAGTGCGCCGTGCAGGTTTCTTTGCGAGACAAAAACATCTTTCTCTTGTCCCTCGCAAACAATGTAGGCAGAGCCTTTTTGAGTTAAATCGACCACGCCAGTTAAATATCCACTTTCTTTGAGCAGTCGGTATTTTCCTGTCGAGATTTCTTTGAGCTGATTGTTTTTTTTCAAGTCTCTGAGCAAACTTGCTATTTGATGTTTTGTTGTAACATCATTTATACCTAGTCGCTTAGCAACTTGTTTGTAATTATAATTTGCGTTTGGCTTTTTACTAAAAACGCTCATTATCGACAGTTTTAAATGCTTTGGACTATAAGCAACTTGTTTTTTTTTCTTTTTGTTGAATTTGTTTTTATTTTTTTTCATAGTTTTAGTTTTTATTCGTTGTTTTCTTTTTATTTGAAATATATTTTTTCATTTTGTTTTTATCTGAAAAAATAGGTTCTGACATTTTAAAAGCAGTGAAAAATTCATGCAGTTTTGTCTTTTTGATTTCTGCATAAGTATATTTTCCGTTATAAATGTCTGTAATAAAATCAAGCAATAAAGCTTTACGTCTTGATTTTACGGTATCAGAAGTATTTATACCTAAAGTACTTATTGTTTTATCAACTTCTTGATAAGTCTTGTCGTCTAAGCTTGGTTTTGGGACAAACATTTGTGTATTAAAATCATAGCAAAGATATTTTTCAGGAGCATATTTTTGATTATCTGGGCGCATAAAGTTAGCCACTGGCTTATCTCTTTTAATTCGTTGATTAATATGTATGGAAACTAAAAAAAGATTATTCCAATCCCAATCACATTCTTCTTTACAACTTGATTTTGCTTTATAATGTTCAATATCTGCGTCTATAATTGTTTTTTTGCCAATAAACCTTCCTTTTTTCCATAAGTTAGCTTCTTTTTTTTCAGAATAATCAAAATCTAGTGCCATTTCAGAATAAGCACATAATCCTTTCTGACAAATTAAAAGATTAACAAAAACATCTTTATAATATTTGTAGTTGCTACCGTATTTGGGATATTTTTCGTTATTTTTTTGCTGATAAACTTTAATATCCTTAAAAAATTGAGTTGCTAGTTTTTCTTTTTTAGCTTCGTGTAAATTTCTCATATTTTTTTACAATATTGTGTCGTTTATATCCCAATCCAATTTTTTAGCTATTTTTTTAAACTCTTCTATTTCTTTGTCTCTTTTTTCAGTTTCATTATTCTCTTTGAAATAGTCTATTTTTGATTGTATTTTTGCTAATTCATACAATTGTTCTTGATAATTTTTGTTGTCAAAATTAAATACTTTTGTTAGAATTTTATCTAATCTCAAATATTTAGGGAAAATATTGTAGTTATCTATGTGATTTTCTCCCTCATAATATTTTTTTCTGAATACTTTACCATTCTCATTGAATTCAAGTTCTACAATTTCCCAAGGGTCAAAAGAAGATGCTATTGTTGGTGAATGAGTGGCAAAGAAAAATTGATTTGAAGGATAAGATTCTACAATAAAATCAATATATTGTTTTTGAACATCTGGATAAAATGAATTTTCTGGCTCGTCTATTAAAATAATTGAATTTTGAGGTTTTATTGAATACAAAGGTATTGACCTTGCTAAGATTTGTTTTGTACCTGAGCTCAAAAATTCTGTTGGTATTTCATTTCCTTTTTTTTCATTACTTTGATTATATGTATAGTTTTCTATTGGAATGAATTTTAAATCTTCAACAGAACTAGGGTTTGTTTTTACTTTTAAGAAAAATTTTA
>JAOZTL010000543.1 GCA_029942205.1 Bacteroidales bacterium
TGAAACAAAGGAAGTTAACCGTGCGTAAAATCAGAGAAATACTTCGACTTCATTATAGTGAATCGAACATAAGCAATCGCCAGATTGGCAGTATTCTTAAGATTTCAAAAACGACTGTTAAACAATGTTTAGAGCGTTTTGAATCATCTGGACTAAATTGGCCACAATCTGATGACTTGAAAGACAGTGAACTTTATACCAGCCTTTATAAACCGGTAACCTCTCAGTTAAAGAAAACAATGCCTGATTGGTCATTAGTTCACAAAGAGCTTTCCAGACCTCATGTCACTCTTATGCTTCTGTGGGAAGAATATAAAGAGACGTATCCTGATGGTCTGGGAAGGAGCCAGTTTTATTATCATTATAGAGCGTATAAAAAGTCTCATTTACCACCAGATATGCATGTAGTGCATAAAGGTGGAGATAAACTGTTTGTCGATTATAGTGGCGATGGCTTAGAATATATTGATCGCAGCACAGGTGAAATCATACCGGTAGAGTTGTTTGTTGCGAGTTGGGGATTATCAAGTTACTCCTATGTAGAAGCGACACGTACCCAACAGGTATTTGACTGGATACAATCCCATGTTCGTGCGTACCGCTATTTTGGTTGTGTCCCAAACGCAACAGTACCTGACAACCTAAAGACCGGTATAACCAAAGCCTGTTTTTACGACCCCGATATAAACAGAACGTATACCAAATTGGCAGAATACTATAATACCGTTATATTGCCGGCGAGAGTGAAGAAACCAAAGGATAAAGCTGTCGTTGAATCCAATGTTTTGCATGCACAACGACAAATTATAGCCAGGCTGCGAGATTGTAAATTTTTCTCTTTATACGAGGTTAATCAAGCTGTCCGCAAAGAACTTGAGCGTTTTAATGCAAGACCAATGCAGGAATATAAAGTGCCAAGAAAAGAAAGGTTCTTAGAACTTGACAAGCCTTATGCAAAACCGATTCCTCAACAGGATTTTCCCTACGTATTTATAAAACCGAAAGCAACTATTCATAAGGATTATCATGTTGAATACAATAAACATTATTACAGCGTACCCTATCATTTATGCGGAGAAAAGGTGGAAGTGTGGCAAACAAATTTTATTATAGAGATTTTTCATAACCATGAAAGAATTGCCAGTCACAAAATAGGCATTAAAAAATATGGCTACACAACCTTAAACGAACATATGCCAAAAGAGCACCGGTTTGTTAAAGGATGGTCTGCCGGTTATTTTCTGAATCAGGCTGTAAAAATAGGAGAAAATATGGTTGCCGCTGTAGAACATATACTTGCAAAACGATTATATCCAGAATTAGGATATAGAGCTATTATGGGCATTATAAACCTTACTAAACAATATCCAAAAGAAAGAGTTGAGAAAACAGCTCAAAGAGCTCTCTTTTACCATCAGGTCTCGCGTAAAGGCTTTATTTCTATATTGCAAAACAGTCTGGATAAAGAAGTTTTGCCCGTACAAAAAAATATAAAAAGAGATGTTTCAGCACAACAGGATCTGTTTCACGAAAACCTTAGAGGTCCTGAGTATTACAATTAATAACAGGGGTAATTGCCGCAGTGAAATGTCAATATTCGAATTGTCGGCTGCAATTACCTCAACATTTTAAACTTTTAAACAAAAAGGAGTAACGTTATGCTCTTAGAGCAAACATTAGCAAAAATGGGGACAATGAGGTTAAAAACAATGGCCCAATCATTAGAAGAAAGGCTAAACAGAGGAGACCACAATGATTTATCCACCGAGGAATTTGTGGGTCTACTTATTGACGATGAATATGCTGCCCGTCAAAGTAGAAGGCTTTCACGAATGATTGGTAAAGCAAACTTTAAACCCGAAAATGCCTGTATAGAAAATATTATTTATAAGCCTGTAAGAGGTTTTCAGAAAAAAGATATGATGCAGTTTACGAAAACAACATGGCTTGATAATGCTCAGGATATTGTTTTTGTCGGAGCCACTGGTACCGGAAAAACCTACCTTGCTGAAGCAATTTCTTTACAGGTTATCAAAATGGGATTCCCTACTACTAAAATCCGATTTAAAAGACTTTTTGAAGAAATCAAAGACAGTAAAGGTACCGGCTTATATTTAAAATATCTTGAAAAACTTAATAAAAATAAAGTCCTCATTATTGACGATTTCTTAATGGATCCTCTCGATGAACAAAATATGAGTGATTTAATGGAAATTCTGGAAGATAGGTCAGGGCGATTTTCTACCATTGTTACTACACAATATCCAATAAGGAAATGGCACTCATTAATACCGGATCCTACTATCGCCGATGCCATTTGTGACAGGTTGAACCATAGCTCAATTATTATTAATTTGAAAGGCGAAAGCATGAGAAAAAAGACTAAAAACGTTGACCCAAGTGACCACCTTTAATATTTTAAAAGTACGTTGATTGAAAAATCTACAGCCGGTCACTCAAAACCGGAATGGGTGGTCACTCGCGCCGGAATACCCAGCATACGTGGCAAAGGTGTGACGGAGCATGCGGGGAGATACAGGACGGTTTATACCTGCCTCCTCTCCTGCGGCCTTGACCATGCGTAAAATCCAATGTTTATTAATAGGATTATGCCACTTATTACGAAAAAGCACTCCTTCGGTAATGGTGTATTCACGTACATAATCTTCAAGAAGTTGTGCCATTGAGGAGCTG
>JAOZTL010000544.1 GCA_029942205.1 Bacteroidales bacterium
GTCCAGCTATTTTTATGCTTGTTTCTGATCAGAATCCTGGAAATAAGAAAAAAGCAATTTGGGTTAATTTCTTAGATAGAGATACAGCTTGTTTGCATGGAGTTGAAAATTATTGTAAAGAATATAATTTTCCACTAGTTTATTTACAAACACGGCGTATAAAACGTGGATATTATGAACTTGAATTTTCAAAATTAGAATATGATAAAGAAAATTATGAGTACGGAGATATTACACGAATGTTTATGAAGAAAATAGAGGAAAATATACTTGAGCGTCCTGCCGATTGGCTTTGGTCTCACAAACGCTGGAAGCATTCGCGCGATTAAAAAAGAAAATTTATATTTTGTCTAAAAGAAAAAAGCCGTAGAATATACAGCTTTTTTTTAAGTATTATTCTACAGAAGAAAAGTATTTCATAAATTGTGAGCGTTCGTAGATAGAAGGATTTTCTACTTTTGCATAGCTCATTTTACCTCTAAATTCAGCAATATTGCGGAAACCTTTATTTTGCATCCATTCAGATAAGTCTGTCAATATTTCTTCTATTTGTTTGAAACCATACTTGTATAAAGTAGAGCATACTTGAAAACTAGTAGCACCAGCTAAAAGCATTTTTATTGCTTCTTCGCTAGTGTGAATCCCTGTAGAAGCTGATATTTCGATTTGATTCTCGTTGGCAGCAAGTAAACCAACCCAGCGAAGCGATTGTCTTAAATCCTCGGGTGTACTAAATATATTTGCTGCGGTAAAGTTCATTGTATTTATATCAATGTCTGTTTCGTAAAAACGATTGAAAAATACAACAGCTTTTGTACCAGCTGCTTCTAGTTTTGACACAAAATTAGCTAGATTTGAAAAATTCCGCCCTATTTTGACTGCTACGGGGATTTTGATTTTTTGTACAACTGTTTGTATTATGTTTATATATTTTTGTTCGATTTTTTCCGAATTCATGTTTTTATCCGAGGAAATGATGTGAATATTTAGCTCCAAAGCGTCAGCACCAGCTTCTTCCATTTGCATGGCAAAGTCTGTCCATTCTATGTCTGAGACACAATTTACACTTGCAATTATTGGAATAGAAACTGCTTTTTTGCTTTGTTCTATCAAACTAAGATATTCGCTTATCGAATTGTCTTTGACGTAGGTCAATAAGTAATCCGCTGCTTCAGGATATTCATTATGCTTTAAAAGATCACTTGTTTCATAATTTATTTGTTCTTCAAACAGAGATTTTAGTACAACAGCAGCTGCGCCATTTTCTTCTATTTTCTTTATTTTTTCAACATTTGATGTTAGTCCCGAACTACTGACAATTAATGGATTACGTAGTTTTAAACCCATATAATTTATTGAAAGATCTGCCATATTCTTATTTTTTTCGTGTTATCGCTTTCCATTGATTAAATAATGCAACCAAAAGTACAAATTATTTTTTATACTATTGCCCAAATGTGCTTTTTTTTATTGCATTTCGGTGGATGTTACGTATTTTTATTAAAATTTAGGTCTTTTATTTTTTATAAATCATTGAATATTAGTGTAATATTTGCTTTTTATAGAAAAACTACTAATCTTTAGTTTCGTGCACCAAAAATTGAGCTACCAATTCGTACCATAGTGCTTCCTTGCTGTATCGCCGTTTTGTAGTCGCTAGACATCCCCATTGATATTTCTTTAAATACAGGAATATCTACAAAATAATTATTTTTTGTTTGATTAAAAATGGTTTTTAATAGACTAAATTCTCTTTTTATCTGATTTTCATCATCTGTATTTGTTGCCATTCCCATTAAGCCTGTAATTTGGATATTATTTAGTAAAATAAATTCATCATTAATTAATAATTGCTCTAATTCGTCTTCATTCATTCCAAATTTTGTGTCTTCCGTTGCAATTCGTATTTGTAAAAGAACAGCTATTTTTCGATTATGTTTTTTTGCTTCTTTATTAATGGTTTTCAATAATTTAAGGCTATCTACAGCATGAATTAAATGCACAAAAGATGAAATGTATTTTACTTTATTAGTTTGCAAATGCCCTATAAAATGCCATTGAATATCTTTAGGCAGATCTTCGTATTTTTTAGCTAAATCTTGAATTTTATTTTCTCCAAATATCTTATGACCAGCATCATAAGCATCCATAATTAGTTCATTTGGCTTTGTTTTCGACACAGCCACTAAAGTAACCGAGGCAGGTATTTTTTCTTTTATTAGTGATAAATTTTTAATAATATTCATAACTGATAATTTTTTAAACAAAAAGTAATAAACTAATGGCCATTATTGCCATTCCTGAAATCAAACCGTAGATTGACAGGTGATGCTCGCCATATTCTTCGGCAGCAGGTAGCAATTCGTCCAGTGAAATAAACACCATAATTCCAGCGATAAATGCAAATAAAATCCCAAACAAAGTGTCTGTCAAAAAAGGCATTAGCAATAAGAAACCGAAAAGTGCACCAACAGGCTCTGCTAGCCCCGATGACACGGATAGCCAGAAAGCTTTTTTTCGTTTTCCTGTGGCATAAAAAATAGGAATAGCAACAGCGATACCCTCTGGAATATTGTGTATTGCAATGGCTATCGCTATCGGTATGCCTAAGTTTGGGTCTTCGAGTGCAGCAATAAAAGTTGCCATTCCTTCAGGAAAATTATGGATTCCGATGGCTAATGCAGAAAAAAGT
>JAOZTL010000545.1 GCA_029942205.1 Bacteroidales bacterium
GTGAGTGCTGGACTGCTGGTACTGCGACCTTTATGATTTTAGGCGATATTTGTACACGTTCTTGTCGGTTTTGTGCTGTAAAAACAGGCAAACCGCTACCTGTTGATTGGAATGAACCAACAAAATTGGCAGAAGCTATTAAATTATTAAAGCTAAAGCACGCTGTAATTACCTCTGTCGATCGAGATGATTTAGATGATAGAGGAGCTGCATTTTGGGCAAAAGTGATTGAGGAAATTAAGCGTATTAATCCAAATATGACCATTGAAGTGCTTGTGCCTGATTTTGATGGCAGAGCCGATTTAATTCAAAAAGTAATTGATGCTAAACCTGATATTATTTCGCATAACTTGGAAACTGTGCGGCGGATAACGCCTAATGTGCGTACAAAAGCAAAGTATGATACTAGTTTACAGACTATTAGGTGTATTGCAAAGAGTGGGATTCGTGCAAAATCGGGAATAATGCTTGGAATAGGTGAAACTGACGAAGAGGTGCTTGAAACGATGGATGATTTATTGACAGTAAATTGTGAAGTACTGACTATTGGTCAATATCTACAGCCAACACGTGCAAATATGGAAGTATTAGAATATGTAAGACCCGAAAAGTTTAAATTTTTTGAAATAGAAGGATTAAAAAAAAGTTTTCGATTTGTTGAAAGTGGACCTTTGGTGCGTTCATCGTATCATGCAGAAAAACATGTACATTAAATATGGAAAAAGTTATATTTAAAGATCTTGGGCTTATTCCTTATAAAGAAGCATGGGATTTGCAAAAAAAAAAATTTGACTTACTGATCGATACAAAGAAAAATAATAAGCTTTGTAGACAGTACTTGCTTTTTTGTGAACATTTGCATGTATATACTTTAGGAAAGCATGGAGCAAAAGAAAATTTATTGATTACCGAAGCACAGCTAAAACAGTATGAGGCAGAGTTTTATGTAATTGATAGAGGAGGTGATATAACTTATCACGGTCAAGGGCAACTTGTTGGTTATCCGATACTTGATCTTGATAAAATCGGGATTGGCGTGAAAGAGTACATTTTTCGGTTAGAAGAAGCCGTGATTGAAGTCATGCACGAATATGGTTTGGTGGCTGCTCGGCTCGAAAATGCACCTGGTATTTGGCTTGGTCAAAATGATAGAAGCTCTTTACGAAAGATCTGTGCCATAGGCGTTAAGGCTAGCCATAAAGTTACGATGCATGGTTTTGCATTAAATGTAAATACTGATTTGCGTTATTTTTCGTATATTAATCCCTGCGGTTTTGTGGATAAATCAGCTACTTCGATGCAAGTTGAGCTAAAACAAGAGATAAATATGCAAGAAATTAAAACAAAATTGAAAAATAAATTGTATGAATTATTAGTTATTGTCTAAAAAAGAAACTTATTTATTCTCTGAAAAAATAAAACGATTGATTGTTTGTAATTATATCAAACAGTGCGTAAGCAATATTAAATAGGTCTTAGATCTTATATTTTATTTTAAGAATATTTGTATGGAAATTAAATATACACTACCTGAAATTTATGTTTCGTATGCTCTAAATGAAAATGAAGAGGTTGATCGAATAAAACGCCTGATTGTTAAGCAATTAAGACACCAATTTGATACATCAAAACATTCTTTGGTTTATGATTTTGATAGTTTGTCTTACAAAGATAGTATTGAAGAGTATTTTGAACGAATGGCTAAAAGTGGCTATATTGTACTTATTATTAGTGATTTATATTTAAAATCTAAGAAAAATATGTCGGAAATATTGGCTATTTTTAAGAATAAAGATTTAAGAAGCCGAATTTTTCCGATTGTACTTGAAAATGCAAAAATTGCAGATGCAATCGATCGTATTGATTATTTAAAATATTGGGATGACGAAATTGAAAAACTGAATGATGCTGTTAATCAATTAGATAATAAAGCTTATGCTGGTTCTATTTTTGATGAAATAGATAAATTTAGTGAAATACGACGAATAATTGATCAATTTAATAATATTATAAATGATATGGATGGCTTAAGATCTAGCCATCATAAAAATAAGAATTTCTCGCCTGTAATAAAGACAATTGCTCAAAAGATAAAACGAAAAAAACAATTAGCTATACTTGAATATAGAAAAAGTCTTCCAAGTAAGAAAAAATCAATGAATGTATTTGTACTTTTTGGACTAATTACTATTGTTGCGGTTGCTTTAGTTTTGTATTTTAAGCTAGAAGGCACGTTGGAAGTGGAAACGAATCATGATTGTCAAATTCAATTGAATCATAATCAAATTTATCAGCTTGAAAAAGAGAGCCTTAAAAGAATTAAGTTGAATCGAGGAAATTATCATTTAGTCGCTTGGGTATCGGAATCTGGTGTGAAATATGAAAATGATTTTTCGATAAAATGGTTTGGTGAGAAAATCGAATTAGATATTGATTTGTTTGAACTTATTGATGAAGAGCAGTTTAAAATAGCACAATCGAGTAATAGTATTTCAGATTTAGAGAAATACATTATCGATTTTCCTGCAGGAAAATATGTGGATGTGGCAGCTATGCTGATTAAATTATTTACTGATGGAAACTTAGATATCGAAAATGATGAATTGTTGGCATATCAAGAGGTTCAGCTTACTGGAAATGAAAATTCGATACGAAATTATTTGGAAAAATATCCATCGGGCGTGTATGC
>JAOZTL010000546.1 GCA_029942205.1 Bacteroidales bacterium
ATGTATGAAATTTTGAGCTATTTTTTTTAAAAGTCACTACTTTTATACGCCATCTAAATTTTAACAATTTACAAAATTCAAACACATGAAAACAATCGTAAAATTAAGTTTATCAGTTCTTTTGCTACTTTTCGTAGTAAATATGAATGCACAAGAGACTGCTAATTGCAAAGTATTAAATGAAAAAATATCAGGAGAATATACTGGAGCATGTAAAAAAGGACTAGCTCACGGAAAAGGAAAATCGGTAGGAACAGACACTTATGAAGGTAGATTCAAAGCAGGCCATCCACATGGTTTTGGAACATATACTTTTGCTACAGGCGAAAAATATACTGGAAGCTGGAAAAAAGGAAAAAAACAAGGCTTAGGCAAACTAATAGCTGCTGATGGAAATTTGGTGAAAGAAGGTATTTGGAAAGCGGATAAATTTGTGAAAGAAAAAGAATTTCCAAAATATGCAATATTAATGAAACAAAACGTACAATCTGTATCTATTTATAAACAAAATGATGGCACTGATAAAATAGAAATAATCCTATTTAGAGATGGAAAAAAGAATACAACTGGTGTAAAATCGTTACTAATAGATGCTACATCTGGAGTGCAAGACATAGCTAGCTCTGCTGTTTTCTATACTGGTGTGAATTACCCATTTGAGGCAACCATCTCATTTACTGCTCCTGGTCGTTTTAGCAAAACAACTCAAACCTCTCCAGGCAAAGCCGTCTTTAGTCAAGAAGCTATTGGAGATATAGATTGTAAAATAAATATAAGAATAATGGAAAAAGGACATTGGATAGTTAAAATAAAATATTAACACTTCATTATTTAGAGTATAATTATTATTGATAAAATTATGACAAAAAGCGTGAAATTCGGACTATTTCTGATTATTATTATCTTGATTAATACGCCATTAGCCTTTGCAGCAAATATAGATGCAGACAGTGAGATTAACTGGTTTTTCCTAATTATAGGTTTACTTGGAGGATTAGCACTGTTTCTATACGGAATGGAAAAGATGAGCGAAGGGCTCAAAAAATCAGCGGGCGATAAAATGCGAAATATTTTGGCCGCATTAACAAATAATCGAGTTGTGGGAATGTTTGTGGGAGCATTTGTTACAATGGTTATCCAGTCGAGTAGTGCAACGACCGTCATGCTGGTCAGTTTCGTGCAATCAGGTTTAATGACTTTCGTACAATCGCTCGGAATTATTCTTGGAGCAAATATCGGAACAACAGTAACCGCCCAGCTTGTGGCTTTCAAACTTACGGATTATGCCGTTTTGATGATTGCCGTTGGTTTTGGTTTGCGCTTTTTGTCAAAAAAAGATAGCTTACATAATATTGGAGACACAATTCTTGGTTTTGGCTTATTATTTTATGGAATGAAATTGATGAGCATATCCATGGCTCCACTACGTGAATACCCTTTGTTTATCAACGCATTGGAAGGCTTAGAAAATCCATTTTTAGGCTTACTCGTAGGAGCGATATTTACTGCGCTAATACAGAGCAGTAGTGCTTTTACGGGGATCGTTATCGTTTTGGCACAGCAGAATCTGATTTCGCTCGAAGCGGGTATTCCACTAATTATAGGAGCAAATGTAGGCACATCCATAACCGCAGCACTAGCTAGCATCGGCACGGCACGTGAAGCCAAACGAGTAGCAATTGCTCACACATTTTTTAATATCGGAGGAGGGTTACTTTTTGTTTTTTGGATTCCCTATTTTGCGCTATTAATAGAATCGCTAGGCAACAATTTTCAATTTGGAGTTGCAAGAAATATTGCTAATGCACATACTATTTTTAACTTAATTTCGGCACTTGTCTTTTTACCCTTCACCGCTATTATAGGAAAACTTGTTTACAAAATACTCCCCGATCAAATACAACAAAGTAACGTATTGCCGTCTATTTGGCATTTAGATAGTCAAGTAATTGGAACACCAGTGATTGCTGTCGATTTGGCACGTGCCGAAATTTCTCGAATGGCTAAAATTTTGGGAAGAATGTTGGATGCATCCATTATTCCGTTTACTCAAAAAAAAATTCCTTCAGATGATGTTTTTCCTCAATTATCGCTCATACAAGGTCTGGATATGCGAGAAGACAAAATTGATTTTTTGGAGAAAGAAGTAGCAAATTATTTGATTCAAATCGCTCGTAATGGACTTAATAAGAAGCAAATGAATGAAGTATTTGGGCTAATTACAATTGTAAACGATATGGAAAGTATTGGAGATATTATTCATCGAAATATTTTATCTCAAATTGCCGAAAAAAACATTTTAAGTCAAGATTTTTCAAAAGAAGGTAGAAACGAGCTGATAAAATTCCATTCAAAAATAGCAAAACAAAATCATCGAATCGAAAATGTTTTAGCTACAAGAAATTCATTAAAAGCAATAAAAGTTCTTGCAAAAGGAGAAAAATATAAATTACAAGAAGAAAAATATCGTAAAAATCATTTCATTCGGCTGAATAATGAAAATGAAGACTCCATAAAAACACATGAAGTACACATTGAATTAATGGATTCATTTGCTCAAATAGAAGTTTATTTGGAAAATATAGCAAAAACACTCGTTGAAACTTCGCCTAAAACCAAATATTCTAGTAAATAAGTGGCTAAAATTAAGCTCTAATTAAATAATTATATTCTATTGAATAATA
>JAOZTL010000547.1 GCA_029942205.1 Bacteroidales bacterium
TTGATACTTTCGTCGGTAGCGACATACGACTGTTGAAAAACATTTTTGTTGTTGCTTACATGCTGAATATCCAAAGCCCACTCTTGGCTTATTTTTTTCATATTCATTTTGAATGATATTCGTATGTCAAGCTTTGTGTAGTCATCGTATTTATCTGCAAAAACATTATTATAATCGTTTATTTGTCTTTTTGCAGCAATGGATTCGTCAAGTAATATCGGAATTATTCTTTTTCCGCCTGCATACACGCCTCTAATATCGAATGCTAATGAACTTTTTTTACCCAATTGAAATTCATAACCAGCAAGGGCGTTGAAAACGTAATTTCCATTAAATGCCGTATTGCGTTTTATTTCATCATAGCCCTTGTATGTTGATTCGTAGAGCGAAACGGTGGAGAGAAAATAGTAGTTTTTGTTGAAAAATTTCTCTATCGTTAGTTCAACGCCATAGTTTGTTCCCATTCCGCCATTTTGAAGGCTGTCTGTAATAACCATACCAAAATTAGCCCCTTCATTTATTAATGAAAACCATTCGTCGTTTGGGCTAATCGGCACATTGTTCAGGGCTTGGTAGTAGCTCTCTACTTTGATTCTGAAATCTTTGGAAATATTAAAATCATACCCAATAATCAATTGATTGCTTTTTGTGAAGCCTAGATTTTTATTTGTTTCAACCATAGAACCGTCGTTTAGCTCTGTTTTTACGAAATAAGCAAAATGTGGTTGAAGTTGTGAATGCATGCCTGCACCGATATTAATGGAATGTTTTTCGGCAAAATTCCATTTAAGTCCCCAACGTGGCTCTATTGCAAATTCATTATTAATGTCCGAAAACTGAGTGTGTATACCCGAATAGAGCGTCAAGTTATTGGTGAATTTGTGTTTCCATTCGGCATAAGTTTCCCACAAGGAAAAATTCCCACTAAAATCGGTAATCGTTTTAAACGAACGATTAGAAAACAATAATTCTTCGAGGCTTCGTTTTACACTATCGACTGTATTTAATTGATACAGATTGAAAACCGTACCAATGCTGATGTTATTTTTTGCATTAAACTTTTTCTTGAAAGTCGTTTTTACAGCATATTTTATTTCCGAAACTTCGCCTCTGTAGTAGGCCGAAGCATTTTTGTTTTCATCCAGCGAGTCCAAAACCGTCGTACTCCTCATTCCTTGTGCCGAAATGCTGGAAATAATTCGTGTGTTATTATCGAAATAATGCGTATGCGAAATTCCAGACACAGCCATGTCTGAGCCAAAATCGGTATTTGTTCCAGCCACATTATAGCTCGCCTCACTTTCGGTGGTTTCACTGTCGTGTAGCTCAATGTAGCTTAGCCCACCAATACCAAAAAAGGATATTTTCCCATTAGTCAATGGGATATTCACCTTGAACGATAAATCTTTGTATTGCGGTACAGAAGCACCTGTTCCTAAATCCAATCCGATTTGATTCATCAGTTCGAGTGTCGAATATCTGAAATTAATCAAATAAGAGGCTTTTGAATTTTTAGAAAAAGGGCCTTCTGCTCCAAGTTCAAAACCATTGAAACCAACTTGTCCAACATATTCGTGTGTTTGGTTGTTTCCATTTCGCATTTTTAGGTCAAAAACACCCGACGTGGCATTACCATATTCAGCAGGAAATGCTCCTGTATAAAAGTCCGAATTATCTAGCAAATTATTGTTCAACATACTGACAGGACCACCTGTTGTACCTAACGCACCAAAATGATTTGGGTTTGGAATAGAAACACCATCCAATTGCCAAAGCAAGCCTATTGGCGAATTTCCTCGAATAACAATATCGTTTCGTTGGTCGCTAACCGACATCACACCCGCAAAATTTGCAGCCATACGCGACGGATCGCCCAAACTACCAGCATAGCGTTCTGTTTCGTCGGTACTAAATGAGCGAGCACTAATGATTGCCATTTGATTGATCGCTTCGGACTTCTTGCGCCCCAAAATTACGATTTCTTCTATTGCTTGTACATTTTCCTCAAGTTTCACGGTTAGCACTGTTTCTTTACCCGAAACAATGATTAAATGAGACAAAACAGCAGGCTTATATCCCATAAAATTGACCATAATCGTTCGCCGTCCTACAGGGACTTTTTCCAATATAAATTCGCCGTTAATGTCTGTTATCACTACCTTTTCGGGCTGGCTACCGACTAAACTTACTACAGCTCCAGGAATGGAACTTTCGGTAGCTTGGTCTATCACCACGCCTCGTACGGTTTGTGTTATTTCATTGTTTTGACCAAAAAATGGAATAGAAATAATCCATACTAAAATACTTAAAATTGTCTTTTTCATGTGTTTTAATTTAAGGTTTTCACTTTTTTGATGTTGCTTATGCACTTGTAAAATCCTCGACCTTTTTAGTATTGTTTACGCACTTATAAAAAAACTTTCATTATCAAAAAGCCTTATGTTTCAAGCTATAAGGTCGAAATCCTTACTTTTTATCCAAATATACGGTTATTGTTTGGAATTGGTTGTACTTATGTGACTGACAGACAGCAACTTTTACAAATGGGACAATAATGGGATAAATGGGAATTATTTGGGACGAAAAGGCGAACGAAGTAAGTCGTAAGGACAAAATTAATCAGTTATTAATAATTTGATGGCGTATAAAAGTAGTGACTTTTAAAAAAAATAGCTCAAAATT
>JAOZTL010000548.1 GCA_029942205.1 Bacteroidales bacterium
CTCATGAATGCACCAGGAACACCGTGCCCAGTACTATCGGCAGCAATAATAATAGAATAATTAAATAATTTTTTGACAACAAAAAAGTCGCCACTCACAATATCTTTTGGTCGGAAGAAGACAAACATGTCATCGATATTCAGTGGTTTTTCGGTTTGCAGTATTGCTTTCTGAATCCTTTTGGCATATTCGATACTGTCTGTAATACTTGCTTTTTGTTTTAGAATAAGATTATTTTGAGCTTCGAGCGATTCGTTTACTGTTATTATTTCTTCATGTTGTTGTAGCAATTCTTCATTTTTTTCCAGTATTTCTTCTCGTTGTTCATTCAAATCTTCATTCAGATCATTCAAGATTATAGCATTTGTGTTTAATTCTTCAATTTTTTCATCCAAATTTATTTGTTTATTTTCTAGTTCGCTGTTTTGTTTATTTATTTTTTCTTCCGCTTTTTTCAGTTCACTGATGTCGCTATTGATTGCAACAATATTTTTCAACTCGTTATTTTCATCCAAAATAGGAGTGAGGGTAGTTTGAGTAAATATTTTTTCTTGGTTTTTATTAATCTCTTGACTACTGTAAGTTTTTGATTTTTTTTCGTTAATGACCTCTTTTATTACCTTGTGTATTTCAGAATAATTGCTACTGTCTGTAATATTTTTGCCTCTTTTATTTCTGAGATTTTCTAGGTCGAGACCATAAATTTCGGTAAAGGCTTTATTTAGCCATACAAAATTTCCTACTTTATCCATTAAAACAATAGCGTTGTCGGTTTCGGAAGCCGCAATCGATAATTTTTCGATTTCCTCTTTGTGCTTGGTACGTTCAGTAATGTCGTGTATTACTTCTATTGCTCCATCATATTGCTTATTTTTATCGAAAATAGCGGTAGCAATTCCAATTAAATATCTTTTTTGTCCGTTCATGCTCGGCACATACGTTTCGGCTTTCAGAACATTTCCATTTTTCTTTATAGTTTTATAATTTATTTTTAAATATTCATCATCTAATTTCACTAAATCTACCAATATTGGTCTTTTAGTGCCATAAAAAGGAATTGCATATTCATAATCTCCCTTGCCAATAATATCATCAGATTTAACACCCGTAAGCAATTCCATGGTTTCATTCCAGAAGGTAACTATTCCTTCTTTATTGATTATCATCACCGCATCGGGTATGGAGGCAAGAATGTGAGTTGTTCGTTTTTCGGAATCATCCAGCGCATCACGTTGAGCCATAATCTCTTCTTGTTGCTGCTGCATTTCTTCGTTTTGCTGTTGAATTTCCTCAAATGCTTCTTTTATTTCAAAAGTCCTTTCGGCGATTGTATCTTCCAGTCCATCGTTGGTTTCTTTTAATTTCTGTTCTGCCAATTTGATTTTAGAAATATCTGAAATCATGGCAAACGAGCCAATTAATTTCCTACTCGAAAACTCGTATTTTGGGCTTGCACTAATGAGGCAAAATATTTTTTCGCCATCCGATTGTGTTAATCCTAATTCGTAGGAAGCCGTTTTGCCATTTTCTCTTTTTGTAATTTGTGAATTTAGCAATTTCATATTTTCAGCATCTACAAACTCGAAAAAGCTTCGACCAATGATGTCATTTTTTTGAAGTATTTTTTTCATCGCAGGATTGGCTGCCAAAATAATTTGTTCGTTGTCCAATTCAATAAAGCCGTCTATCGTGGTGTCCAGTATTGTACTGAATTTTTGTTTACTTTTCTGAGCTTCTTCGATGGCAATTTCACCTTCTGCTTTTAAGTAATAATGACAATTTTCTGCTTTATTTAGCCCATTTTTTATAGCAATCGCCATTCCCTCGCAAGTACCATAACCACAAGCCGAACAATTTTTTAGATCTTCGGCAGTATGTTTATGCATCGAGGCATAAATTTGGTCGAGTTCTGTTTTGGTCGGATATTCTATTTGTACATTTTCCCACCGATTGACATAAGTTCGTTCGTACAATTCGGCTGTCCAGTGTTGTTCCAGTATTTGCTCTATTTTTTGTTTGCTTCGTTGCGAATCATTTTCATTCTCCGACAAGTATTTCTGCTTCAGCTCGATACTTCTTTTTCGTACCCAGTATTCTATTTCGTCCTGCGATTTGTCTTTAGTTACAGTCAGTGGTCCGGCATTGCAACCAAATTCACAACTGAGGCAGTCGATCAGCAAAGGAGTTTTTTTGTTAGTAATTGATTTTGGTAATGAGTCCAAATAATCGTACACGAGCGGTACGCCTTCAATTTTTCGGCTACGATCTTCGATGTCAGGAATCCATCTTTTTACGGTTTCTATCAAACCGCCAGGTGATGAAAAAAGGACAGCACGTTCGGCAGAAGGATTGTCAAAATCAGAAGCAGGATAATCTTTCAGATTAACATTATTTGCGGTCAAAAAATTATCAATAGAAATGTGTGCAATATTATAATCACCAAGTCCTGTTTCATCAAATTCCCGTTTTTTTGCACTACATGGCGAAATGACGGCTACTTTGTGATTTTTGTATTGAGGATAAAATTCTTTCACCATTTTTATGGTGTGCAGTATTGGGCTGTCTACTGGTGCTAAATATTTCAGCAATTCGGGTTTGTAAAGTTCTATGTAAGTAACAATTGCAGCACATGGCTGTGCGATAATATTTTCAGGATTATTTTCTTTGATATGTTCGATATA
>JAOZTL010000549.1 GCA_029942205.1 Bacteroidales bacterium
AATTTTAAACTCTTTTAACTTTCTCAAAAACAACGATTACTGGCATTGTCAGAATGTTGTTTTTGAGAAAATTTATCTGTTTTCTACTCCAAACTAATGAACTGTGAAGCCTAAGATAGCATCTCCTTTTTCTATTTTATGTGCCACATCCATTCCTTCGACAACTAAACCAAAAATGGTATAGCGCCCATCCAAATGTGATGTTGGCGAAAGCGTTATAAACCACTGGCTGGCTTCCGTATCTTTCCCAGCCGATGCCATGCCTAGCGAGCCTTCTTCGTAATACATTTGCGAAAACTCCGAACGTATAGAAAAATCAGGACCTCCTACCCCATCGCCTCTTGGGCATCCACTTTGCATCACAAAATTGGGAACGACTCGATGAACAAAATTGTTTAGATAAAAATCATTCTTTATCAAACGTAAGAAATTAGAGACTGCTCCTGGCGATTCGTTTACATTCAATTGTACTACAATATTTCCTTTCGACGTTTGGATTGTTACTTTTGTTGTCGGAGATATTTTTGATACCGCTTTCCAATTAATTGGATTATTGTTAGCTTCATGATTCTTTTCTCCATCTTTTTCTCCATTAATAGCAGCAATAGCTTCTTCTAATGCATTAAATGCCTCAATATCACGAGGAAGCGAGCAATTATTTTTTGCTTGTGTCATAAAATACGTATTATCATAAATTTCTCGAAAATGTTCCGAAGAATCAATCAAAATAGGTGTTGTTTCTGTGATTAAACCTGCATCATTAGAGTTTATTGCTTTTTTGAAAATTAGCCCAAATTCTTCTCGCAAATCCCCTTCGTTATTGGCAATACCTGTTCTGTTTATTTGCTCAAATAAAGAACTTCTGCGCATTTCAACCAATGCCCTCATTCCTTCTGTCTTTATTATATAATCATTTTTTGAAAAAACCTGAGATTCTACAAATTTATAGTTTCTAGGATCGCCTGCTAATGAATGCAATAAACTTGCTTTTTCATATTGATTTTCGGCAATTTTATAACCAGAAATAATAGCATTCGATATTTCTTCTTTTTGATCAATATATTTTAAAGAGGTAGCAAACATATTTGTACGAACCTCCCAGTTTGTTATTTTTTTTGCTACTTCATAATATTTTTGAGCATCTTCTGCTATTCCTTTTTTCAAGAAAAATAAACTTGCTGTCAATGCAATATTTGAATTTTCATTTTGCAATTCTTTAAACATTACATCCGAAACATTGTCGTAACTAAAAACAGAAAGAGCAAGTAAAGCATTCACTTTTATCCGATAATCATAATCAATAAGCATTACTTGTTTCAAAAATTTCAATGCTCCAGTTGTACTAGTCTTGCGGAAAGATAAAGCCAAATTCATTCTTGTATAAATAAATCCTTCTTTGCTAAATGCTTTTTGTAAATCGGTAGAGTAAGGTGATAAATTAATATTTCTTGCTCGAATAAGGTAATTAGTACTAATAAAACGTACTCGTTCAGGAATGTCTGGATGCACTAAACTTATCACTTTTTGTGTCGCTTGCCTTGACGTAATACCACGCATTCCATAACGACTAAGCCCCCATGCTTGTCCTTCGAGCAAAGTCAACTCCCCTTGCGAAAAAGTAAAATTACTCAGAAATTGCAAGCCTTTTTCGCTACCACAACGTCCCAATGCTTCAAGTATGCTTTTTTTGACTTTTTGTGAGTTTTCATTCTGGTAAGCATCTATCAAGGAGGTTTCTGCCGATAAATGACCGATTTGCCCTAAACTATAAGCAGTTGCAATACGTACTTCTTCATTTTCATCTGTCAGTAAACGAACTAAAGGCATGACTGCCAAACTATCCTGTACCGACGCAAAAGCCATTGCTGCCATTTGTCGGTATTCTGGATAACTATTACTCAAATAACCTAACAGTTCTGTAGTATTTCGCTGATCTTGAGCTGTATATATTTTCTGAACGATTGGATCAGTAAATTGATTATTCTCTATTTTATCTGATCCTGCGTTATTGTCATTGTTTTTTTTGAAATCGGTATTACACGACAATAAACTCATCAATATCAATAACAAATAATAGGGGCGTTTCATTTTTGATTGGTTTAGTATAATTTATATTTTTACTATTAAATTAGTATATTTTCTGTTTAAGGAATATTCTTTTTTCTACTAAAATTATTTTCAACTCTTTTTTTTACTCCTTCTATTTTTTGCAATCGTATTAAAATAAAATATTATTTTTTAATTAAAATAAAAATCTATTTATAATCAGACTCTTACAGTTTTATTTAATTTTAAATTTTTAAATTTTTATAGCTGAAAATATAATAATACGACCAAATTGCATAATTAAAAGATACTACAAAATTTAAGCCGATTTATTCTTTACCAAAGGCATATAATCAGATTATAATATTGCAAAGATATAAATTTTTATAATGTTTTTTTTTTTAGAAATAAAAAAATAATCCTTACTTTTCATTTACATAAAGTCTAATTATTCAATATAAAGTATTGATTTTAAATAATTGTAGCCTTTTTTTATTGTAAAAAAAGTTTTTGGGGAAGGTTAAAAATGATAAATAGCCGAATGACTAAAGAGGTATTTGTTTTAAATAATTGGGAATAATTTTTTCTAAATTCCAAACCCAAGAAGCTAGCA
>JAOZTL010000550.1 GCA_029942205.1 Bacteroidales bacterium
AAACGGCTGACTTAGGAAGACCTCAAATCGTCCGTAGGACATTTGAGCGTCAAACGGTTTGAACCAAACGATTCTACGGGCGTTTAGAGCCACACCACGGCATGGCTCTACATGTGTTTCCAAGTTTTATGATACATGCGTTTTCTAATGAATAGAGTAATCCAAACGTTGGAAAGTCCTACGGACGATCGAATGTCATTTGAGTTGCATCAAAAAAGCTTGCAGCTCTTAGGTGGAAAGAAGAAAAAAAGTGTACATTGCACCTGCAAAATATTTTCAAAATAATCCCATGAGAGCAAAAAAAACGTACATTTTAGAAAACCCCGAAAACGAACACTTGATCGAACTACGCAAACGACCATGGTGGCTATTGCTGTTGCTATTGCTGCCTTTGTTGCTGCTGATTCCGTTTGAAAAAGACATTGACATACAAACCATCAACTCCTCCGATAAATTACCGATAGCCAATACGCATGTACAATTGAGCTATGTGGAAAAGGAGTTTTTTGATTTCCAACAAAATGCGTTTCTTACATCCGACAGTATTTCGCTTACCGACACCACCAATGCCGAAGGCTTCGTGTCGTTCACAAAAATACGATACACGCTGTATCAGTGGCTATTTGCTCATTGGGACGATGCCATCATCACTGCACAAAATAATTGTTTTGCATCGGATACGCTCTTACGCCCATTTTTTGATTTAGAAAAAGATCCTCCTACGATTGTCGAGTTAGGTTTATTGGCATTTGATCTGAATTTCTTGGTCGTAGATGCCGAAGATAATGAGCCACTTCCCGATGCCAGCGTAACCATCAGCATCAAAGATTTGCTACAACGCAACCGAACCGACAGCTTTACGACCGATGAAGCTGGTATGATTCTTATCAAAAATGTGCCGTATTGCTCCGAAATAAGCGTTGTTGCTCGAAAGTGGGGCTATGCCGATAGCTCGTTGCACAAAGCAGGCAAACTCATCATTGGCACACCATCGCCCAACGATGAAATGAATAAACGCACACTGCCTTTGCGCCCATTAAAGGACGTTGTGCGCTTTTATGTACGTAGCAAAGTTACTAAAGAAGCTATTCCAAACGCCCTTTGCGTTGGGCGATTCGGCCACAATGGCAAAGTAAGCACCCTACAAACTCGTACCAATAGTAATGGAACAGGAAAAATATTGGGCGAGTTCAAAGAGATTCGTATCGTAATGAATGTGGACATAAAAGCAAGCCATACGTTTTATTATCCTGATAGCATTGGTACGTTTGTTGTTCAAGAATTTCTGACTTTCGACAAAGAAAAGCGAACCATATACCTACGCCCTCGTAAGCAGTGCATGACTTTCCGTAATACACTCAACGAGCAAGGTGGCAACCCATTAGCTGGTGTCAAAAACCAAATTATTGTGAACGGAAAAACAGTAAGTACCGAAATCAGCAATAGTGCTGGTGAATTTACAGTTTGCGATTTAAGTATCGAAGACGAAATTACGATCAATGCTTCTAAACTGGATTATATCTCCAATAGCCGCACTATTCAGAAGCGGAAAATTAGTGAATTAATCGATTTATCGCCTACACAAAGGGACATTCCGCTAGTAAAAGAACCACCGCCACTAAAGAATTACACACTAATCCTACGCCGCTGCCATACCGACGAAAGAGACCTGTATGATGTGTATCTCGATGGACAAAAAATAGGCGTATACGATTCTGGCGACGACCGTAACTCGGCATTACCACCTACCACTTTTTCGTTAAAGCTTGCGCCTGGCTCGCATACCATCAAACTTGTTATGACCAGAGAAGTGAAGGGTACGTGCGGTAATCATTGTAAAATAAAAATACCTACTCTTTTGACCGAAAGAGATATTAATCGCAAAAAAGGTGATAGAAAAGTTTCGTTTGAGTGGATAGTTGTCGTGCCAATATAAGGTCTTCGACCTTTTTTATATTGTTCTCGCTAATTTGATTAGCTCCGCAAAATTGGATGAAATTAATTACATGTTTTATTATCCAATAGTTCGTTAAACATTTGTGTAATCAAAAGAATATCAATACTTTACTGTTTAAATGATAAGTATTCTTAATTGACTGTAATTCAAGATATTCGTGCATTTGCGGCTAAAATTTAATGGACTATTGATTATCAATAAATAGCTTATTCTGAATTTAATATATGCGTAAGCACATCAAAAAGGCGAAGACCTATGAACCTTTAACGAGAAATATACCGACAAAGGTGGCAAAAAAACCAAGTAAAATACTCGAAGCGGTATAAAGAAAGAAAGTCGAATAATCGCCTTGCTTGAGCAGCATGTTGTTTTCGTAGGCAAATGACGAGAAAGTGGTGAATCCACCACAAAATCCCGTTGCGAGTAATAGTGCCCACTCGGTACTAATTCCTCCTTTCTTATTAATATACGCCAGTATAACGCCAATAAGCAACGAACCAAGCACATTGACAGTAAAAGTGCCCCATGGGAAAGCACTCCCCATGCGGTTGTTGAGCAATTTGCCTATCCAATAGCGCAATACACTCCCCAAACCGCCTCCAATAAATACCAGAATCGCTTGTTTCATTGATTATAATAATTTGATGGCGTATAAAAGTAGTGACTTTTAAAAAAAATAGCTCAAAATT
>JAOZTL010000551.1 GCA_029942205.1 Bacteroidales bacterium
TCAGTAATTGATGGCGTAGTAGATATTCAAAATGCTTTGGCAATGAATATTGCTAGAGAAAGATACCAAATAGCCAAAAATGGAGAAGTCAATTATGAATTTACAGCAGGTTTACCAAACATCTTAGGTGATTACACAAAATCAATGTCTATTATAGCTTATACAGGTACAAATAATAGTATTTCAACAGAATGGCTATACAATGGAGGTGAGTTTAAAGCTTATATTGATGGCGGTTTGCCCACAGGTAATAATTTCGTAACCACAGGACCTACCAAAATTGATATGATTATTAGAGATCCTTACGGTTCGGGTAGTTCGGCTTTTTACGAAACGGGAAGTTTTACTTCCGCTTATGAGACACATAATTTTAGTAATGCTGAGGGAGGAACAGAAAAATTAACTTGGTTACTTGGTGGAAAAGTTAAAACATTTGTAGGAGTTGGTGCTGGTGTTATTTCAGAGGTTGATATTGAAAATGATATTGAAGTTGGAGTAGAACATTCAACCACTTGGGTTAATGATACAACAACAACAACAACGATTACAAATACAAAAAGATGGTCAACCAGTTCTGAAAGTGATTTTGTAGGTGCAGATGCAGATGTTTTTATTGGTCATGCTACAAATATTGTATATGGAGATGCTGTATTTATTGGTTTAGTTAAACAAGACCCTACATGTGTTGATTGTATTAACGATGATGCTAATAATTCTGTGAAAATAGATTATTATAATTCAATTAGAATAAGTCCTGAATTTGAAACTTCTTTTCAATATACTCAAAATCATATAAAAAATTATTTAATTCCTAACTTAAAATACCTGAGAGACGAGTATTTAAAAAAGAGTATTTATCATACATCTAATATTGCAGTAGGTGAACCTGATTATGCGAGAAACTATATAGTAGCAGATACTCTTGTAGAAGAAAATCCTACAGATACAATTATGACTATAAATGGAGATAGTTATGATGTAATACGTAATATCCCAGGTAATTGGTCAAGTATGGACTCTCTATTTGTTGATTCTGTTTGGTTCTACAATCAAGAAATAGTAGGTTGGGAAAAGGTTTTAGAAGAAAATGAAAAGGATAAAATAGATGCAGTATTTGATAAAAATTACTCTTTTGATGCAGGTGTTGTGTATGAAAGTACAGTTACTTATGATTCTTCATTAGTTGAAAATCACTCGTTTGAATTTATGATTTCACCTAAAGTTGCATGGAAAACGGGAGGATCTTTTAATCACTTTGGTTTAAAAGTTGAAATAGAAGAAAGTTTCGAACATAAAAAAACAAATTCAGATGGATCTGAAACAAGTAATTCAGTTACTTTTGGTTATACATTAGCCGATTCTGACGAAGGTGATTATTTTAGTATTGATGTTAAAAAACCAACATCTATATATGGACCCGTATTTGCAACAAAGGGTGGACAAAGTCAATGCCCTTACGAGGGAGCTGATGTAACACAATACTACAATCCCGGAACGGTACTTAGCGAAGCCACCATGCAGCGTGAAAAACCTCAAATACTCTGTACTAGTCCTATGAAAGAAAATATTCCCGAAGATCAAGCGGCTATTTTTACAATAGAAGTAGGAAATATGAGCGAAACGCACGACGATGTTTGGTTTATGATAGCCTTAGACGAAGCCACCAACACAAACGGGGCTAAAGTGAGTTTAGACGGAAATCCAATAGGAAATGGTCGGGTAATTTTCATTCCTGCCGATTCGGTTCTTACAAAAATAATAACTATTGAGAAAATTCAAGCCGATGTAAACGATTACGAAGATATTGAAATTGTATTGCATTCTGTTTGCGAGCAAAGTATCCAAAGTAGAGTTGCATTAACGGCTCGTTTTAAGCCTGTTTGTTCGAGTATAGAAATTACAAACCCTTATGATTTATGGACGGTAAATTCAAATACTAATAATTCAGAATTAGGCATTGGAATAGAGAACTACAAATTAGACCATTTAGGTTTTGAAAAAATTCTATTTCAATACAAATCAAGCTCTTCTTCATCATGGATTATTGATAAAATATTCTATGTAAATGAAGCAGACTATTTGGCTTCTGGAGAAAGTAATATTCAGAGGATTGACGGTGATATTTCATTAAATTACTTATGGAATATGAATAGTTTACCCGATAGAAATTATGATATTCGTTTAGCCACCACTTGTTCTAATGGAACAAAAAATTATTCTGAAATACTAACAGGTATTAAAGATACTTTACGCCCTAAAGTTTTTGGAACACCACAACCTGGAGATGGAATACTTTCGCCTGGCGATGATATTATACTTACTTTTAACGAAACAATTCAAGGAAGTAGCTTATTAAGCAAAAACTTTAGCGTTCAAGGAGTTTTAAATGGAGAAAAAACAAACCATAATAGTAGCCTGTTTTTTGACGGAACAGGAGCTTATGCAAGTGTTCTCTCTGGAGTTAATTTACAAGACAAATCATTTACTATTGAATTTTGGACAAAAAGAGCAGACTTGACCGCAGGAGTACTATTTGAGCAAGCAGGTATTAAGCTTGGTTTTGATAGTTCTAATCATTTTTATGTTCAATTGGGCAATCAAAGACATGTAACAAGTGAAAAACGATATGATTTTACCT
>JAOZTL010000552.1 GCA_029942205.1 Bacteroidales bacterium
TTTTTGGACAATTTAAAATACATTGTTAATGTAAAACAGCAAATTACGTGTAAATTGGTGCAATCATATTATGCCGTATGATAATTAGTTAAATTATAGCTACATAATTTGACAAAAATATCAAAATAGACGAAGTCTGAAAATATAAAAAAAAACTAAATATTTATTTTTTAAGAATTACAAAATATATGCCGTAAGCGTGTATTTCTATTATTTGTTAATGACTCCTTTGTTCTTTTTTTTTTTGTTACACATAAAAAATGATAGATGTTCGGTATAAAATTTTCTCATTCATTTTTTTTTTTATCTTTGCAATCTGAATTTTAGTAGAAATATAAAACACATAAACCTTAGAATTAGATGGCAACGTTACAATCAATAAGGAATAAAGGTCCCCTATTAGCAGTCATTATCGGATTTGCTCTTATGGCATTTATTCTAGGCGACTTTATTAATCAAGGAAGTTCCTTGTTCTCTGGAAACCAGTTCGAAATAGCAGAAATTAATGGTGAATCTATATCCTTGCAAGATTATCAGCAAAGAGTAGATGAAGCTATTGCTGTATATAAATTACAGTCGGGAAGAACCGCAGTAGACGAAAATGTAAGAGACCAATTTCGTAAAGAAGTATGGGATTTAATGGTACAAGAATATGTACTTGGCGAAGAATATGAAGAATTGGGCGTAGGAGTGAGTTCCGACGAGATTTTTGATATGGTTCAAGGACAAAATATTGATCCAATTGTACAAGCACTTTTCACAAATCAGGAAACAGGAGCTTTTGATCCTAATATTGTTGTTCAGTTTTTAAAACAAATGGAACAAGATGAAACAGGACAAAGCAAAGCTATTTGGTTGTATTACGAGCAGCAGATTATTATAAATCGCAAATTTGCCAAATATAACAACCTTATTACTAAAGGACTGAATGTGAATATGGCACAAACCAAGCAAGAGTTTGCTGAAAGAAATTATATCGTTGATTTTAATTATATTGAGAAGCCGTATGCAGGTATGCTCGATCAAGAATTAGAAATCACGGATAGTGAAATAAGCGATTATTATAAAGCACACAAATCATTTTTTGAGCAAGACGCATCACGTGATTTGGTATACGTAACGTTTGATGTCGTGCCATCTCAAAGCGATTTTGATAAAGACCAAAAATGGATCAATAGCATTCACAAAGAATTCATTTCTGTTACGGACAATAAACAATTCATCAACTATAACTCAGATACTCGTTTTGATGAAATGTATTATGCTACGGGTGATTTTAATAATGCCGTATTAGATACATTTTTGCAAAGTGCTGCAATGAGTGATGTTTTTGGTCCATACGAAGAAAATGGAACATTGAAAATGGCAAAATTAATTGATCGCAAAAACATGCCCGATTCAATAAGAGTTCGTCATATTTTAATTCAGCCTAATGGAACAACTATTATTGATGTTGCAAGTGCGGTAGTAGTGGCAGACAGCATCAAACAAGTACTGACAGGCGGAACAAGTTTTTCTGAATTAGCCATTGCACACTCAAGCGATCAGCAATCTGCATTAAAAGGCGGAGAATTGGAATGGGTTACTGAATATACAAATTTTGTACAAGAATTAAAAGAAGCTTGTTTTGATGGAGCAATTAATCAAGTACAAGTTATAGAAACAAAGTACGGTGTGCACATTATAGAAGTTCTTGAAAAAACAAAAGCATACGATCAAGTACAAGTAGGTATCGTAGAACGAAAAATAGAGCCAAGTCAAGCAACTTATCAGCAATATTATACGATGGCAAATAAATTTGCTGGCGAAATCAAATCATTAGAAGATTTTGATGCACAAACAAAAGAATTAGCATTATTGCGAAAAGAAGCAAACAATATAACGACTAATGTAAAAACTATTGCAGGTCTACAATCACCTAGAGAACTGATTCAATGGATGTTTAAACCCGAAACAGAAAAAGGACAAGTGTCGGATGTATTTGAATTTGGAGACCGCTATGTTGTAGGAATTCTTAGCGCAGTGAGAGAAAAAGGAATTGCACCTCAAGAACAAGTTATTGAAAACTTACGCACCTTAGTTGCAAAAGAGAAAAAAGCAAAATTATTTGCAAAAGAATTAAACGAAAATAAAGCTGCAAATTTAGCCGAAACTGCTTCTAAAATGAAATTAGAAGTCAAAAATGCAAAAAATATAAGTTTCACTTCTTATATTATCCCTAATTTAGGCTTTGAGCCCAAATTAATAGGAACATGCGTAAGCTTAGAAAAAGGAGCTGTTTCAGAACCAATTGAAGGAGAAACAGGCGTATTTTTGATCGAAGTAAGTTCGATTACGTCTAACTCGGCAATGGATGAGAATATAATTGCAAACGAACAAAAACAATTGAATTTCAGACTACAAGCAAGTTTGGGACGTAATGGATTTATTTATGGAGCAATGACAGAAATTGCAAATATCGTAGATTCTCGTTCTAAGTTTTATTAAGACTTGATGCTTTTCATACACGAAAACAATAAATTGATATTGAAATTCAAGCATTTAAAAACTAGAAATGATCGTTTTTCATAACAAATTTCATTGTATCAAATAAATAGAAGGGGCTTTTTGCCCCTTTTTTTATGTAAGATCG
>JAOZTL010000553.1 GCA_029942205.1 Bacteroidales bacterium
CCAACGCAAAGAAAAAGCTGAATTAGGAATAATTAAGGTGAAAGATATGATTGCGGCTATTGAATTAGTTCCTATCAGCTCAAAGCCTGGCGAAATAAAATATACTCTAAAAATTGGCGAAAAATTCTATGCAACTTCAAAAAAACCGAAGTATAAGAAAAGCGAATGTGTTGTAATTACTTCTAAGGAAACAGAAAAACATATTCAAATTATTAAGTTTGATTACGAGGATTGTATTGAAGAAGATAAAAATTATATTCAAGTAATTTACAAATTCAATAATAAAAAAATTGAAAATTCATTCTATTTCAATATAACTGATGAAATGGCTGAAATTTTCTTGAAAGATGATATTATCTTCAAAGCACTTAGTCGTGAAGTGGCTGATATAAAGAAATATTCAGTGAGTTTTAATGTAGTTTCAAAATACGAAACAGGCTTTGAGGTTCAGAAAATTGTTTTAGAATGGTCGAATTTGCCTTCTGTAACTATAGATATTAATAAAAGCTTTACAGGAAAAGGAAGCCATAATATAACAGTTGAAAGTAATAAAACAATTGATAAAAGATATAGTTCTAAAAACAAAACAAGTGTTGCAGGTGTAATTTATTACAAAAATGCTGTAACTGGCGAAGTAAAGAGACATAAGTTTTTTAATCAGAAAACAAATACTGATTGGTGAAATTACAGTTGGGGTGCGACTTTAAGTCGCACCCAAACTAATAAACTAGGTGATTTAACATTTCTTAAAATAGTTTTAAGCAACCTTTTTAGGAAACAAGTCATCTATACAATAACAATAAACAGTAAGTACTTTTTGGGAGAAGAATAAAAAAAACAAAATAAATTGGTCTTAGACCTTTATTTTTCAAGCTAATAAATTTGAATAGAAAGTACAATTATTAATTAATAAATATTAAATATTATGAAAAAAGTAATTTTTGCAATGGTAGCAATGTTTATGTTACTAGCAGTAGTTCAAAACGTAGATGCTCAATCAAAGAGAGATTTAAAAAAGCAACGTAAAGAACAACGTAACAAAGTAAAGGACAGAGCAATAAAAAAGGCTCGAAAAGAGGCTAAGACTTTAGTGAAAGAAGATGGTTGGGGCGTTTTTCCAGGAGATAAGCCAATGGATAAAATGTTAGAAGACTCATGGATGAAACAATATGAAATGAGATTTAATGATGATGATACAGAAGATAATGCTTACATTTGGGCAACAGGTAATGGAGTAGCAAAAACAAAATCGGCAGCTTTAATGCAGGCTATGGAATTAGCAAAAGTTGAATTGGCAGGGTTACTTCAAACTTCGGTTGCTGCTCTTACTACTTCTAATATTGCTAATGCACAACTCTCGGGTGTTGATGCTGAAACAGAAATGAGTATAGTACAGTCGGCAAAAAGTATTACTGCTGCTAAATTACGTAACGTTAAGCCTGTAGTTAAATTTATTAGAACAAAAATTCCTCGTAAAGGTTTAAAGAAGAATAACAAGCAACAACTTAAACCAGGTGTTTCAGAAGTTCAAGTAATTCTTTATTACGATGTTTATCAAGTTGATACCCAAGTTCGTGAAGCTATAAAAGAAGAACTTAAAGATAAAGTAAAAGATAATGAAGCAGAATTAAAGAAATTAATGGACTTATAGGATTTTTGATTGATGATTTTCGATTGATGATTGATGATTTTCAATTGATTGATAGTATTAAAAAAGCCTGTAACTAAGTTACAGGCTTTTTTTTACGTTTAAAATTAATTCGACCAATCAACAATCAACAATCAACAATCGACAATCGACAATCCTTACCCATTAATCATCATTGGCATGAGAAGCATTAAAATGTCTTCGTTCTCGTCGTCTTTATCAACTGGTAATAAAAGAGTTGCTCTTCCTGGGTCAGCCATTTCAAGAACTATATCCGATGAAGGTAAATTGTCAACAATTTGAATTAAGAATGAAGATTTAAAACCAAGTTCCATATCATCTGCCTGATACTCACAGTTAATACGCTCGTAAGCAGAAATTGAAAAATCAATATCTTGAGCTGAAACAATTAGCTGATTTCCTTCAATTTTTAATTTTATAAGGTTGCTTGCTTGATTTGAAAATACCGAAACACGTTTTAATGAATTATGCAAATCTAAACGGTCAACTATCATTTTATTAGGACTGTCTGTTGGAATAACAGTCTCATAAGCAGGATATTGTCCTTCAATTAATCGACAAACTAATTTGTAATTAGTTAATTCAAAAAATGCGTTTTTATCATCAAATTGTATTTTTACATTTTCCGATTCCTTTGGAAGTATGTTTTTTAATAAAGAAGCTGGCTTTTTTGGAAGAATAAACGATGCTTCATCATCAGATTTAATATCGTGTCTTCTGTAACGCACTAATTTGTGTGAGTCTGAAGCAACAAAAGAAGTATGGTCAGGAGTTGTTTGGAAGAAAATTCCGTTCATTACTGGGCGAAGTTCATCGTCGGCAGTAGCAAAAATAGTTTTATTTATACCTGTCAATAATATTTCGGCAGAAATTGCAACGGTATGCGAACTTTCTTCTTTTAATTCAGCAACTTTTGGGAAATCATCACCATCTTGCCCCAA
>JAOZTL010000554.1 GCA_029942205.1 Bacteroidales bacterium
AATCATTTTTAGAATCATAATTATTACCACAATTTTAGTATTCAATAAAATCCGTGCCAATTTCGCATTATTTGTAATCAGATTTTGTTTGTTTTGATATTTATTTTTCGATAAATTATTGATTATGATGGTTTTATGCAAGAAAATAAGTAACATCAAAAAGATCTTAGACCATTAGACCAATAACAATAATATCGTCTAATTGTTCAAGTTCGCCTTGCCAGTCGGTCAATGTTTGATTTAATAGTTCTTTTTGTTTATCCATCGGATTATTGCTTGTTTCTAATAATAATCGTTTAAAATTTCTGCTTTGAAACTTGCGACCTTTTTCTCCGCCAAACTGGTCGGTGTATCCATCCGAATATAAATAGAGTTTATCTCCTTTTTTAAGTTGAATTTCTTTTTTAGTAAAAGGCTTGTTTTTGCGAATATGCCGTCCGATAGGCATTTTATCTGCTTTTAGCTCAAACAATTCATTGTTTCGTATGTGGATGAGCGGATTGTATGCACCTGCATATTGTAATGCTAAGGTGTCCAGATTAATCACACAAAGCGAAATGTCCATGCCATCTCTTGTTTCCAGATTTGGGTCATCTTGTTGTAAAGAATTGATAACGTTATCACGCAAATCGTTGAGTATAAGGTCTGCTTCGAGAGTTTCTGCATTGCTCACTATTTCATTCAGGAAAGTAAGTCCCAGCATGCTCATAAAAGCTCCAGGAACACCATGTCCAGTACAATCGGCAGCAGTAATCACGATACTGTTTTTGTGTTTTGCCATCCAATAGAAATCACCACTGACAATGTCCCGTGGTTTAAATAGAATAAAATAATCGGGAATGAGCGAAACAAAAAGTTTTCGAGTGGGCAATACCGCTTGCTGTATGCGTTTGGCGTACAAAATACTGTCGGTTATTTCTTTGTTTTGCTTGGACAGCAGCTGGTTTGCAGTTTGCTTTTCTCTATAGTTTTTAAGTGTGTATATCGCAAATATAAAAATAAGGATAAAGCCACCGATGGAGAAAACAGAAATCAAGTATTGTTGTTTGAGTTCCTGTTTGGCAAGTAAGTCTTTTTGATGTTGTTTTAGCTCTTTTTGATGTTGAATATTATCAAATTCATGTTGCATATTGAGTTGTGTGAATTTTTTCACATTCGCCTGCAATTCAAGACTGTCGCCTATTTGTTTGTAAAGCATTTGATATTGAAAAGCTTCTTGATATTGCTTTAGCTGTTCGTACGAGAGGCTTAGCAATTTCGATGCTTCACTGATGTCTTGCAGCGAGCCTGTTTCTTGGGCATATTCTAGTGCTTTATGTAGATATTTGACAGCCGTAGAGTGTGTGTTTTCGTGCATATAAAACTCACCAATTCCGATGTTAGCGGTTGCAGCACCGCTTTTGTTACCTATTTCTTCTTGAATGATGAGGCTTTTTTTATAATAATTCAGTGAATTATTAAAATTCCCCATTTCGGCATAAATAGAAGCTATACTACTGTAAGATAATGCAGTACCCTTTTTGTATTCAATTTTTAGACTCAATTCTAGCCCTTTTTGTGCATAAGTAAGTGCTTGATCGGCGTTTTTCTTTTCTTTATATATTTCAGCAATATTGTTGTACGAATTAAAAATATCCATATCGCTTTCTATTTCGTTGGATATAGTTAAGCATTTTTCATAATATTTAATCGCTTTTTCGTAGTTTTCTTGTTTGCTGAATATTTGTCCAATATTGTTGTAAGTCGTTGCTATTTCTTGTTTATTATTAAGTACTTCGTGAATTTTCAGGCTTTTGAAAGAATAGTCGATGGCAGTGCTGTAATTTCCTATGCTTCTGTATGAATTAGCAATATTATTGTACGTTCTAGCCAAACCATCGGAGTCATTTAATTCTATTTGTATTATTTCTGTTCTTTTATAAATTTCGATAGCTTTCGAGTATTTTCCTTGATTTTTATAAATAATACCTATATTATTGTTTGCTCGTGAAACTCCTTTGAGATCGTCGATTATTTCCCAAGCATCTCTACTTGCAACAAAATGCTCAAGCGCACTGTCGTATTGTCCTTTAATGTAGAATAAAATACCAATTTGTTTATTCGCATTTGCTACTCTTACATAATCTTTGATAGTAGAACTTTGATTTAGAGCTTTATGCGCAATCGTTATTGCACTATCGATATTTTGGCGTTTAGAATAATTAGCAATTTCTAGTAATAAATCTATTTCTGTGGTATCATTCTGAGCATTACCGAGTAAGTGATTCAGGCTATCAATTTCGTGTGATTGCCCGAAACTGAGAGTAGGAATAAGTAAAATAAGAAAGAATATTTTATAAATATATTTCATGAGCTTAAAACGATGTAAATTATTGATATTTATTCATTTTTTTGACCATAACAGTAAAAGGACGAATATCTTAGAATTGATTTTCGTAAGTAATTCCGATAATGCCATTGGCAAATTGAATGCTTTGTTTTGGATATTTTCCTAGCCCGAAAGTTACGGAAAAATTATGATATTCGGTAGCACTGACCATTTTATCTTTATACAATTGTGAGATTGATGCATTAGCCAGCTGATATAGCCTCT
>JAOZTL010000555.1:0-2126 GCA_029942205.1 Bacteroidales bacterium
GTTGTCTTTTTTCGTCAGTTAAGTTCGGTTTGCTAATAAATTCTGTAAATCCTATAATTCCATTTAAAGGAGTCCGTATTTCATGCGACATATTATTTAAAAATTCTGCCTTTAAACGGTTACTTTCATCAGCTTTTTCGTTGGCTACCACTAATTGGTCATTACTCTCTTTTAATGCTTCGCTTGTTGCAACTAACTCTTCATTAAAAGATCGCAACTCCTCTTCTGAGGTTTGTAATTCTTGATTTTTTCTAATCAATTCTGCAAATACCTTTTCGTTTTTTTGTATAAGAAGTTCTATTTTACCTTCTAACTCCTGATACGTTGGTTTTATTTTCATGCTTATTGGTATTAATTCTATTTTACTTGATTTGATAAACTTAAGCGTTCCTTTAATCGCAAATAAAAAAGCTGATAATAGTTATTTTTTATTCACTCCTAAAAACTTATCACAACTCGTTACAAATATAGTAATTCTAATCATTAATAACAATAATAATATTATATTTGCACAATATTCAGACTTCATTTGTTTTGCTTCAGCCAAGCAGAAACTAAGGAAATTTGATATTGAAGAAAAATAAAACTATATAATATGACTACAAAAAACAACCTAATGCTAAGCGATTTCTACGAACGTTTTGGTGTTACTGATAAGATAATTAGAGAAGTAATGAACGAAGCACTTGCAAAAGGTGGCGATTATTGTGATGTGTTTTTTCAGCATACACTGTCTAATTACATTGGTTTAGAAGATAAAGAAGTAAACCGAGCCTACTCAAATATTGACTTTGGTGTTGGAATACGTGTATTAAAAGGTGACCAAACAGGTTATACTTTTACAGAAGAAATTACATTAAAATCAATGAAAAATGCTGCAAAAACGGCTGCAAATATTGCAAATAGCAGTAAAAAAGTAGAAGCTGTTGATTTTTACACACACGCCCATCCAAATTATTACGCCATAAAAACACACTGGGAACAAGTTTCTATTGACAAGAAAATTCCTTATCTACAAACTATTAACGATAAAATATTTGCTTTAGATAAAAGGGTAATCAAGTCGAGCGTTTCGTTTAACGATAGCACAACATATATTCTTTTTGCTAATTCAGAAGGACGTATAACTTACGATTATCAGCCGCAAACAGTCCTTTCGGCAAGTTGCACCGCAGAGCAAAAAGGAGAACGTGAAAGTGGAAGCTTTAACCTTGCGGGAAGACATGGAATTGAGTTTTTTACACCCGAAAACGTTGATAAAATTGCAACAGAAGCGGTTAGCCAAACAGTTTCGGCATTTGATGCCGTAAAACCACAAGGTGGCGAAATGGAAGTAGTTTTAGCAGCAGGAAGTTCTGGAATACTTCTGCACGAAGCAATTGGGCATGGAATGGAAGCCGATTTTAATCGCAAAGATATTTCTATTTTTAGCGACAAAATGGGCAAAAAAGTTGCCAACGATTTTGTTACAATTGTTGATGATGGCACAAATCCAAACATTAGAGGCTCAATTAATATTGACGATGAAGGAAACGACTCACAAAAAACAGTTTTAGTTGGCAATGGAATTATGGAAAGCTACTTGCATGACCGAATTTCAGCCCACCATTACAAAGTAAAACCAACAGGAAACGGCAGAAGAGAATCCTTCCGCCATGAACCCATGCCACGCATGAGAAATACATACATGCTAAACGGTCCTCATACAAAAGACGATATTATTTCTTCTACAAAAAAAGGACTTTATGCCATTAGTTTTAGCAACGGACAAGTAAATATTGGCGGTGGAGATTTCACTTTCTACGTAAAGTCAGGTTATTTAATTGAAAATGGAAAACTAACAGAACCCGTTAAAGACATTAATATTATTGGAAATGGCCCCGATGTATTAAGCAAAATTACTATGGTTGCAAACGATTTAGAAATGTCGGAAGGCGGTTGGACATGCGGAAAAAACGGACAAGGAGTTCCCGTTTCGCAAGGATTACCTACTGTGAAAGTTTCGAGTATTACTGTTGGAGGAGTGCAATAATTAATAAAATATAAACCTCCAAAGTTTTATATTTTAGCCCTTCAAGGCTTTAAAACCCTAGGGCTGTGCCTTTACAACAAGTAAATTTTATTTG
>JAOZTL010000555.1:2136-2593 GCA_029942205.1 Bacteroidales bacterium
CCACCGTGAAAGTTTCGAGTATTACTGTAGGTGGAGTGCAAGAGTTAATAGAAAGAACTCTCAATGCTTTGTTACATTTTAGCCATTCAAGGCTTTAAAACCCTAGGGCTGTGCCTTTACAACAAGTAAATTTTATTTGCAAATCATTAAAGCGCAAAATAGATATATGAAATTTCAATTAGAAACATTAGAATACCAAGAAGAAGCCATAAAATCGGTATTAGAAGTGTTTACAGGAACAGCAAAAAATACTTTTGATAATGCTACAATTGAAGGAATTAGAACAAATATTTGCAATTTGTCAAATGATGAAATAAAAAATAACATTGTAAAAATTGTAAAAAACAATAATATTGATTTAGAAACAGCAAGACTATCTGATGACAATGATTTGTGTATTGAAATGGAAACAGGAACAGGCAAAACATTAGTTTATTTAAAAACCATTTATGAACTT
>JAOZTL010000556.1 GCA_029942205.1 Bacteroidales bacterium
GGGACGCTGCTGGCTTTAAGGCAGAATATGTAGAAGGTGATATTGGTTGGGAATTTTGGAAAACCGAAGGAAACCCTTTACCACAGCGAACTATTGATTTATTGGAAGAACATAAAATTGGTCTTTTTGGAGCAATTACATCCAAACCAAAAGATGAAGCTTTTGATGAATTAGCCGCCGATTTAAAAGAAAAAGGCTTGATTTATTCTAGTCCAATTGTTGGATTGCGCCAGCATTTTGGCTTAGATATTTGTGCACGTCCATGCAAAACGTATGCAGGAAATCCCTTGAATTTTATTCGTCGTGGAGCAGAAGATAATATCGAAGAGCCTCAGGTAGACGTTGTTATATTCCGTCAGAATACCGAAGGACTTTATGGCGGCGTAGAATGGAGCAATCCAAATCCAAAAGTTTACGATGCTTTGATGTCGCATCCTAAATTTGAAAAGAATTTTGGAGAAACACCAAAAGAAGAAATTTCTGTTTCTACTCGTATTTTTACAAAAAAAGCGACCGAACGTATTTTAAGAGCAGCATTTGATCATGCTAAAAAATACAACTATAAGTCTGTAACTGTTTGTGAAAAGCCAAATGTTATTCGTGAAACTTCGGGAATGATGTATAAAATGGCGCAACAAATTCAAACTAAAGATTATCCAAATATCGAACTATGGAACACCAACATCGATGCTCAAATGATGTGGCTAACTAAAAACCCTGAAACATACGGAGTTATTGTTGCTGGAAACATGTTTGGAGACATTGTTTCGGATGGTTTTGCTGGCTTGATCGGAGGATTAGGATTTGCATGCTCTGCTCAGTATAATCCTGATAATGAGATTGCTGTATTCGAACCAACACATGGTTCTGCACCTAAATATGCTGATTACGACATATCAATTGTTAATCCGATTGCGATGGTAGAATCTGCTTGCATGATGTTAGATTATATCAATGAAAACGAAATTGCGACAAAAATACGCAAAGCTGTTGCCGACATTATTTCTGAAGGAAAAACTCGTACATATGATATGATGAAATTCACTGGTCGTCAAGATGTTGTAACACGTGGAGCTGCTTCTACTACAGAAATGGCTGATGCAATTATTGCTAAATTAAACTAACGATGGATAAACAAGTATTAGAGCTTTGGCCTGAGCTAGAGTGGATTACAGATGCCGACTTGAAAGAGCAAACAGCCAAAACATGGGAGTTGGCTTTGGAGAAAAGTGTATTAACAGTCAATGACTTAAACGCAATTCCATTTACCTTACTCGTTCCCGACTTGAAAGTAACATTCATGACGCATAAGCGGGCAGTAGTACACATTGCACGAGATGCTGGCGTGCAAATGAATAAATTTTTCACCGACGATTTGCCTGTAGATATGGACGTTTTGATTGCTGGAGCAATTTTGGCAGATGTAGGTAAATTACTTGAATATGAGCTAGATAAAAACGGCGTAGCTATTCAAGGGAATTATGGGAAATATTTGCGACATCCATTTTCTGGCGTTTCACTTGCCGAGCGATGTAATGTTCCTGCTAATGTTTGTCATATTATTGCGACACATGCTGGTGAGGGTAACATGGTCAAGCGAAGTACAGAAGCTTATGTGGTGCATCATGCCGATTTTATGACATTTTTGCCATTCAAAAGTGGTCTGAAAATATAATCTTAATTAAGCTGCTTATTACTAAGCAGCTTTTTTTTATAATTTACTGAAAGTTAATGTTGTAATTATGATTGTATTCGTTTCGAGATTTCGCTCATTAATCGTAAATATTAGCTTATCTTCCAGTACTTGATCTATCAATAATGTACTTTCTGTTCCTCCAGTTGGCGATGTTATAAATTGTTTATTATCAGAGCTTAAACGCCATGTTCCACTTTCAAATTTTTCACCCATCCCACGAGTATAGGTTTTATCAGAATTAACAGTTAGTATCATGTTCAATAAACCTTGAACGTCTTGCTTATAAGTTGCTAATTGTTCAACTGTTCGAGTCAAATTATCACCATAATCGACCATTTGCCAAGTACCTACTATCAAGTCTTCGGTCGTTTTATCTCCTTCGTCAGCGAAAAACATGAAATAAGCAAAAATAATAGCAACAACTGCAATGCCTGCTGATGCAAGGTAATATTTTGTTTGATTTACATCACTTCCGCTTATATTTGTCTTCGTACTCTTTTTTTGTCTTTTTATTCCACTTTCACTAGCAAGTTCTTCTATAAATTCTATTAATATCTCGTAACATTCTTCAAAGCTATCTTCTATTGTATCTATCCAGTCGTAGGTGTTAAAAAAAGATGTTGTCGTTATTTTATTCTCTAATTCACTTAATTTTATCGGAATTATTGATTTTTCATTTTGTTCTGCAAAATCAAATTGCTTGGTAAGTAGTTCCGATTTATTGGAAAAAGCAGAAATAAATGCAATTATAATTTTTGTATCCTGCATTGCTTCGGTGTGTGCGTCTAAATTATTTTTATCACCGTCTAAATCACGAGCTGAAATCCAGCAAGAATAACCACTTGCTTCTAATTTTGAAACATATTTTTTAACTGCTTTTTTGTCTTCGGC
>JAOZTL010000557.1:0-2226 GCA_029942205.1 Bacteroidales bacterium
TGGTAAAGTTCATTAATGGCAGAATTGTCGTTGAGCCATTTGGCAGTCAGATTTTCGCTCGTTGAATACAATAACCTTCCGGTAAGGGCTATCAAAAAAGGCTATTTCCGAAGAAATAGCCTTTCCAATAAACTGTAAATAGGAACAAAGCATTCTACTATTCAACTAAAATCTTTTGCGAAAATTGTTCACCATTAGAAATGATATTAACTCGAGTTTCCGGCTTCATATCTATCAGTTTATTAAGTCTTTATGATTAATAAACAGACGCATATTCAGCACAAAAACACATGTAACACGGTCATTGACAGTTAAATATGTCCTTAATTACATTTCAATTATTTAGGTTCGAGTTTTTTCAGTGTATTTTTCGATAAATTTTTTCAATTTATTTGTATTCTCCGGTTTTCTAATAAGATTAAAATATTGTTTCATTTCACGAAAAAATATTTCAATTGTCCAACGTATCTGATATATTTCAATAAGTTTTGTGAAGCATAGACTTAAATCACTGGTTATTAATAATCTCCATTTTCCGTAATTTCCAAATTTAACAAAAAACAAATTAACCCGAATACCTTCCCATTTTGCTTTGACCTTGAAGTATTTGGCTTTGTGTTTACGAGACACTGATGCTCCTCGTTCATTTTTGGTCAAAAGTTCAAGAGCATTATATTTCTTATTATTATACAACAATGTATATTTGGTATTACCCATTTTCGCCATTGCCAGTAGATGTATTTTATTTTTCCTTTTCAGCGACAGAACAGTTTTGAGTAACTTAACATTACAAAACCATGTATCAACTAACACATAGTCAGGCGTAAACCCTCGGCGAACCGCCCTTCGAAGCATTTGAATTACCATCTCTGTTTTGGACATATCTACTTCTGATGCTCGCCGATAGCCAGGACTTGAATGTATGCGTTGTTTCTTAAATTGCTTCTGCTTTTCTTTATTTGAAAATCCATAAGTTGGATGTGCCTTTTTATTTTTTTTAATTCTTTTTCTAACAAAGCAATATTATTAGTTGTCATTTGTATCGCTTGTTCCAATTGCTTGTGGCTCTCTTTCAATTTTTTTACTTTTTTCTCGGCAGCCTGCAATTTCTTCTGAGACGATTTCGTGGTCTTATTTTTTAACGACTTTCGCAGGTTTCGCAGGTCTTTCTGTGCTTGTTTTAAGTCATTCTTCTTTTTAATCAGCGTTTTACAGTGTTTCTGATGCTTAATTGCTCTATACTCTTATCTAATTTCAGAACTCACTAAAAAGGTGAATTTTGCAAAAAGCAATCGCAAATAATGATAAATCCTATTTGGGGTTGCGTGAAAAATTAAAAACACTAAGACACTAAGGTTCACTAAGAATAGCACAAACCTTAGTGTTTCTTAGTGTCTTAGTGTTTTCATTCTTATTTGCGATTGATTTTTCATAATAATGTTGCGTTAGTGAGTTCGGAATTTGTTCGCTCGTTCTCGGTGAAGTGAGAAATCAATAGGATGAAAACCCGCGCCATCCCAATAGCCCATAACCAAAATTTTATAACCAAACACATAAGTATGTGATACATGGTCGTAAACCCGACTGCTATATTCTATTGTTTTCCCTAACTTTTCTAAGGTCGAATCATCTATGATGAGTGCTTTTATTCGCTCACTTGTCTCTTGCACTGTTTCAGACAAGGACTTAAAGCGTAATGATATGATTATCAACAATGAACGCCATGCTATTTTCTCGTTATTTTTCAAATCATAAATAGTCGTTTTTCCACAAGACAAGGTTTTTGATTTGTGAAAATTATTCATAATCAACGAACTAATACTAAAAAGACCGTAAAATGGCATCAACAAAAGAACAGGTAGTATACTGGAGAATGAAACGCCACACCGTTTTACGCTATCGAAAAATTTACCTGTACGGCGTATGCGAAATAATTCTAATGTTTTATGAATACTAAAAGCTGTTTTTTCTCCATCAGCTAAAATTGAACCGCACAATTCAATTTTTTTGTATTTTTGCAATGTTGCATGATTGGTGTTTTTTTAATTATGTAATTTTGGTTGTAGTAAGCTCAAAATTAAACAATTATAACCAATTATGCAACTTTTTTAACACTTTTTTTTATATTTAAATTTCTGATTATCAGCAATCAATGAAGCCGGAAACTCGAGTTATCTAATTTCAGAACTCACTAAAAAGGTGAATTTTGCAAAAAGCAATCGCAAA
>JAOZTL010000557.1:2326-2574 GCA_029942205.1 Bacteroidales bacterium
TTTGGGGTTGCGTGAAAAATTAAAAACACTAAGACACTAAGGTTCACTAAGAATACTTAAATGTTGCACAAAATAACCCATAAAAGCACTACACCCCGTACTAACACCGCAAAAACTATGACACGTTTTTCAAATTACCGTATAACTCATTTTTGTACTTTTCAAAACCACCAAACTGAATTAAAAACTTTTACCATGATTGAAACGCTGCACATTCTCTACTTTTAAACTACTCCGATGTAGAAAAG
>JAOZTL010000558.1 GCA_029942205.1 Bacteroidales bacterium
TTTTCTGATAAATCAAAAACATAATTTTACATTGCGCTGCAAAGATACGAAAAAAAAATGTGATTTCCAAATGTTTTTATGTATTTTTTTCAATGATTAGACTAAAATTAGTTTTATTTGTTGTATTATTTGACTGTTTAGTGAAAAAATGAATGCTCTGTAACGCCTTATTTTATTGGGCATTCAGCCTTTTGTGTTAATAATCAAGGAGATTGCTAAATGGCAGAAAAAAAAGTAAAAAAAAAATTTTTTTGTTAAAAAAATCACATTTTTGTATCGAAAGAAACTTTTTTGCAGCTTTTTTCTGATCGATAAAGAGGAAGATTCTAAGCACAAATCATCCTTGTTTTTTGATGAATGATTGCAAATGAAAGCAGTTTTACGCATGCATGAGCAAGATCAAAAAGAAGATAAAAGTTTAGTTAATTTGGCAGATATTGGACGATAAGGGCACGATGAAAAGGCAATCAAAATTAACAAAAACAAAAGGAAAATGTGTATTTTTGGTCTCTTGAAATTAGAATTTTTCTGAGAGGACTAGAGCGCTGTCGCTCGGAAGAACAATCCTGTTGCTCGGAACACCAATTCTGAGCTTCGGAAGAGTAATTTGGAAGCTTAGAAGTAGAATTTTGTCGTGCGGAACAACAATTCGGAAGCTCGGAAGACCAGTTTTGACCATTGGAAGATGGATTTATTCTAAAAAGACTAGAATCTTGTCGGGTGGGAAATGCTTTTTTTATTGCGAAACAAGACCTTCAAGCATCGGCAGGATCTTGAAGCGTCTGGTTTGTATAGAAAAAGACTTGGAACTAAGCCAAACGCTCGAAGGTCTTCCAGACGCTTCGAGGTTTTTGACCTTCAAGCATAGGCAGGATCTTGAAGCGTCTGGTTTGAAAATAAAATAAGGCATAATCAATTATTGATCAAAAAAAAAGAGTATATTTGTTTGAGAGCACAAAGGTGTTTGTGGCAGATCACGAAAAAATGTGCATGTTAGCGAAGGAAAGTGTCCGTAATCGAACAAGCGTGTTCGTAGGCGTACATTTTAGGGGCATCAACAAAAGTAGGTATGGCAAGTTAAGTTGTTGATAATAATAAAACTAAGTAGTATGGCACAAAGCTTGAAAACACAACAACGAAACACAACAACTAACATTATGATGTTACCTATTCGTCTCGGTCTAAGTATTATCGCAACAATACTACTTTGGACAACGAGCGGGTCGGATCTCAAATCTCAATCAACACGTTCTTTTAATTTTGATTATCCAGAAAGTAAGTCGGTATCATTTCCGTTTGAGCTGGTCAATAATCTGATGATTATTCCAGTACAAGTAAATGGATCGGGCGTATTACAGTTTATTTTGGATACCGGATTGCGAACAACATTAGTAACAGAAATTCCTTCGGGACAAAGCGTACGGTTTAATTACGCACGTAAGCTGACCATACGGGGCTTTGGCGAAGGAGAAGATTTGGAGGTATGGCAATCACATGACAACCTCTTGCGGCTTCCGAGAATCGAAGCTAAAAATCAGACAGTTTATGTTCTTACTCATGACAAATTTCATCTATCTAGCCAACTCGGCATGGATGTACATGGGTTGATCGGGGCAGATTTATTTAAAGAATTTGTAGTGGAAATTGATTATTGGAGAAAAGTAATCATTTTTCACTCCCCTGAACATTTTTCTATCGATAAGTTTCGTTATCGTAAATTCCGACACATTCCACTTATTTTTCATAAAAACAAACCTTATATTGCTGTAACTGTTCAAATGAACGATAGCACCAGTTTTGTTGCTAATGTACTTATTGATAGTGGCTCTAGCGATGCATTGTGGCTTTTTGAATCAACACACGAAAGTATTCAACATCCTGCTAAAAGTATTTTTACCTTTCTGGGGCAGGGTTTAAACGGTGATATTTTTGGCTACCACTCACGCATCAAAAGCATCAATCTTGCTGGCTTTGTGCTGGATAAGCCAACAACTGCTTTTCCTGATTCTGCATTTATTCAGAAATCATTAGACTTAGAACTCAAAGGACGCAACGGGAGTATCGGGGCAAGTATTCTGAATCGGTTTACTGTAATATTAGACTACAAACACAGCAGTATGTACGTTCGTCCCAACTCAAATTTTCGGAATAAGTTTTATTACGACATGAGTGGCATCGAATTGCGAATGCCGTATGCAGGAATGCCTGTGTACAAGGTGCATGCCATCCGTAAAGATTCGCCTGCCGACCGTGCTGGCGTGCAAGTGGGCGACCAAGTGATGGCTATCAATAATGGTCTTAGTGTAAGCTACACGTTGAACGACATCATTGCGCTGTTTCAAAGCAGGGCTGGACGTACAATCAAAATGCGACTTTCACGTGAAGGACAAATGATTACTGTCAAATTTAAACTCAAAAGCACAATCTAAGGTCAGCTCTTCAAGCTTTTGTGCTAGGTCTTCGACCTTTTTGATGTTGCTTACGCACGATTATCGATTGTTTCAAAATTTCTTAGCGGTAAGACCATCAAGCATCCGCAGGATCTTGATG
>JAOZTL010000559.1 GCA_029942205.1 Bacteroidales bacterium
CTTGGCAAATAGATGAAGACTATGAGCCTGACGTTATTTGTTGCCAGATCGAACGAGTAAAAAAAGGACAATTATATTTAGAAAATTTATCTGAAATGTAGGTCTTCGACTGTTTGATTTTACTTATTTATACTGAAATTGGCTTAATCAGTAAATTATGAAATATCCAATTAATTATTTATAATTCCGTATTTTGTTGAATTAAGAATTACATATAATTAAACGACACTTTTTTATTTTGAAATAATTTGTAAGTTATTGATTGCAACAGATTTGCATAATTGCGTAAGCAATATTAAGAAGATCGAAGACCTGGAAATAGAAGAGAACTATCTCCATAACTCAAAAAACGAAAATTATTTTGGAGGGCGTAGTCATAAACTTTTTTCCAATCATCGCCAATTAATGCGCTAACTAGCAGTAAAAGAGTGCTTTTAGGCTGATGAAAATTGGTGATAATTGCCTTTACGATTTTGAATGAGTAACTAGGAGCGATAATAATTTGTGTGCTAGCTTCTATTTGGTCAAGATCATTTTTTGTACAATAATTAATGAGTATTTCGATTGATTCGTAGGAACTTAGGATCGTTTTTAGTTCGTATGCTTCCCATTGGTTGATATGAAATAAATTTTCGTGTTTATTGTTTATTTTGACAGCTAACCAGTATAAACTTTCAAGTGTTCGTACCGAAGTTGTTCCTACAGCAATAATGTTTGTTATATTTTGTTGAATATTTATTAACGCTTCTTTTGTGATAATAAAATGTTCACTATGCATTTCATGTTTTCCTATTTCATCTGATTTAACAGGCTTAAACGTTCCTGCTCCTACATGAAGTGTTATTTCTTGTGTATTTATTCCTTTTTTTTTGAACGAATGTAGTACATTATCAGTAAAATGTAGCCCTGCGGTGGGTGCGGCTACCGAGCCATCAAATTTAGAATAAACGGTTTGATAACGAGTCTTATCCGCAATTTCGGCTTTGCGGTTCAAGTAGGGTGGGAGTGGAGTAGAGCCGATAGCTTCCAGTATTTCGGCAAAGGGATAATCGCTCTGCCAGCGAAATTCGATAATTTGTGCATTGCCTTGAGATTCTATTTTAACTGCTTCTAAATCAAATGTTTCACTTCCAATTTGAATGCTTTGCATGAGCGATTCATTTTTCCATTTTTTTAAATTTCCAACGATACATTTCCAGCGAATCCGTTCTTTTTGTTGAAATGCGAGTGCATAATCTGCTGGATCAATGGGCTCTAAGCAGAATATTTCGATACTAGCTCCTGTTTTTTTACGAAAATACAAACGAGCTTGTATTACTTTTGTGTTATTAAATACGAGTAAACTGTTTTCAGGTAATTCGTTCGATAAATTATTAAATTTATTTTCATAAATATTCCCATTTTTATAAACGAGTAATTTCGAGGCATCACGTTTTTGTAATGGATATTTTGCGATTTTATCATCAATAAGATTATAGTCAAAATCTTTAATTTCAATGTGTTGTACAGATTGCATGCGAGTGTATAAATAAGTTGTTCGTAAAATTAATTGTAAATTTGCAATTTTATATATTGCTGAATCATTGGGATTTACATAATTGTGAAAATAACATCAAATCGGTTGAAGATTTCAGATGAAAATCGCAAAATTAATAAAAAAAAGAAAATAATTGTCCTACAATTTGTTTTTTGCAAGGCATTTGCTTATTTTTGGTTTGTTAATTTTCGATAAAAACTATGGAAAAAGCTAAAAAATTTGGAACATTTGCTGGCGTATTTACACCGTCTATACTTACCATTTTGGGAGTTATTATGTACCTTCGTTTGGGATGGGTAATAGGTGAAGCAGGATTGTATAATGCGCTTATTATCATTGCAGTAGCTCATGTAATCTCTATTTCTACAGGATTGAGCATTTCGTCTATTGCTACGGATAAAAAAATAAAAATAGGAGGAATTTATTACATTCTTTCGAGAAGTTTGGGGCTGCCAATGGGCGGTTCTATCGGGATTACATTATTTGTAGGTACAGCATTAAGTATATCGCTTTATATTGTCGGATTTGTCGAGAATTTCTTGGGAATACAAACGATTGCTGATTTTTTGAATATGACAGGAAGTATTAAAGATATTCGGATTATTGGAAGTGTTGTATTGGTTTTTCTTGTTATTTTGGCATTTATAAGCACTTCTTTAGCAATAAAAGCTCAATTTTTTATACTTATAGCTATATTTTTATCATTAATTTCTATTGGTTTTGGTTTTTTATCTGGATCAGAATCCTCCGTTTCCGCACCTATTTTGCAAGCTGCGAGCCCCGAATTTTCGTTTGAACTGGTATTTGCTGTTTTTTTTCCTGCTGTAACAGGCTTTACAGCAGGAGTAGCAATGTCTGGCGATTTGACTGACCCAAAGAAAACAATTCCATTCGGAACGATGTTTTCAATATTTGTCGGACTATTTGTATATATTGTTTTAGCCGTGGGAATTGCATTTTTTGTCGATCGAGAAATGTTATTAAACGATTCTAATTTTTTGATGAAAATAG
>JAOZTL010000560.1 GCA_029942205.1 Bacteroidales bacterium
TTTGCTCTCCTTAGAAAGCGATGAGCTTGCATTACAATTAATAGAAGGAATGGTGATGCAAAAAAATAGTTTAACTAAATATTTAAAAAAAGATAGATATGCCTTAAAACCATTATATAATTTTTTCTTCACTAGAGATGCATCCATGTCGATACGGGACAATGTGCTTATAGGAAAAATGGCAAGTAAAGTTCGTTCGAGAGAGGCAATGATAATGGAAGCTATTTTCAATAATAGCAAGTATGTAAGTGCGCCAACTATTAACCCACGTGATGCGATGCATAATGTCGATGATATAACTATCGAAGGTGGAGATGTATTGATTGCAAGGGATGATATTTTTATTATCGGATTTGGTGCACGATCAACCAGCCAGGGAATCGATTTCATTATTGATAAAATAAAGGAAAAAAAAGCAACTCGGCATTTGATTGTGCAAGAACTACCCGAATCGCCCGAATCATTTATTCACTTAGACATGGTTTTTACGTTGTTAGATCAAGATTCGTGCATGGTATACGATCCGTTGATATTGAAAAACAATAAATATCAGACCATACACATCGAGATTGATAACGACAAAGTAACGACAATAGAAAACGAAGAAAATATTATTTCAGCACTCAAGAAGCTGGGAATGGATTTAAAACCTGTATTTTGTGGCGGGCAACAGGACGAATGGACGCAGGAAAGAGAACAATGGCACAGTGGAGCTAACTTTTTTGCATTTGCTCCAGGAAAAATTATTGGATATGCCCGAAATGTATACACCATGGAGGAATTGTACAAGAATGATTATGAAATCATTAAAGCAGTAGATATTATCAGCGGTAAATATGATACTAATGCATACAAAAAAATAGCAGTAAGTATCGAAGGATCAGAACTCCCTCGTGGTGGTGGTGGTGCTAGATGCATGACTATGCCTGTGTGTAGGAAAAGTGTATAGAACTATTGTTTATTCTTTTTGGAGTTAATAAACGTCAAATTTTTGCAAAAACAGAGGCACTGCTTTTAGTGTGTTATTTCCAAATCCAAATTCTTTTAAACTTTTTAGATGCTCGTATTCGGTAGGAATAACTGTTATTTTATTATTGTAAAAATTAACTTCATGTAAGTTATTGAGATTACTAATCTCGACAGGAAGCGTTGTTATTCGATTGGCAGATGCATCCAAAAAATTGAGATTTGATAAATTCCCTATTTCGGATGGAAGTGCTGTGAACTGATTTTCTGCCAAATACAAGCTTCGCAAATTGGTATAAGAACTAATTCCTGCTAATGTTGTAAATTTATTATGACTCAAACTTAATACTTGCAAGTTGCTCAATTGATTGCTTTCGCTTGGCATTGAGCTTAGTTCGTTGTCATCTAAATATAATTCTTTCAAACTCATTAGCTGAGTTATTTCTGAAGGTAAGCTTGTTAATTTGTTGTTTGCAATGTATAAATGCATGAGTTTGCGCAACGAGCCTATCTCTGGAGGCAAAGCAGTTAATTGATTAAAAGACACATCTAGCTCTACCAAATTATTTAACGAACCGATTTCTGGAGGTAGGCTTGTTAGTCTGTTTTCTCCTAAATACAACGATTCTAGTTTGGTTAGTTTACCTATTGAACCAGGAAGATCTTGTAAATTATTTTTGGTTAAACCTAGAATTTTTAAATTTTTCAGGTTGCCTATTTCGATAGGTAGTGCGCTTATTTGATTTTCATCTAAAAATAACTCTTGCAAATTTCTTAATTCGCCTATTTCGCGAGGCAAAGTGGTCAGTCTATTTTCGTATAAATAAAGACGTTGTAATTTCTTGAGCTTATTGATATCGGTAGGTAAGCTGGATGTACCTGAGTATGTTAAATCTAAAATATAGACATCACTAGGGTTTGCAAGAGCTTCGGATAGTGATGTATATGTTTTCTTTCCTCTTAGCTGGCTATCGCTAATGGGCTGAGCCATTATCGTTACGGAAAAATAGAATAGCGATATTATAAATATACCTATTATTTTCATCTGTTTAAATGTTGTAAGTTGTTGGAATTTAATTAGTCCGTTGTGGGGAGTAACCAATTATCCTTAATAAATCCCTCCAAAGGAGCATTTGTTTTTTATTTAATCATTCTGTTGAATGAAGTAATTCCGATTCTATTTAATATCGGCAAGCTAGAGGCCTTTTATCTTTTATACGAATTAATTAGTGAAAAAGTTTCAATTAATTTGCTCCACATGCTTAACTTAAAACTACTTGCAGCCTGTGTCCGAAAAACAATGAACAAAAACTCAGCCTTCGTTTGTTTTGATATTTATTTTTTGACAAATGATCATTGTAGATCAGTAAGTTACGCCTAAATACGTACAATTATATCAAACAGTGTAATAAATCGTTAATACATAGCTATATAGATAAGCAAAAATAATAAAACAGACGAAGTCTGAAACTACATGATTGAGCTGAATTATAAATACAAAAAATGCACCATTTTTCTATAATTGGACTTAATATTACATGAACTCGGTTATTAATTTTCAGCATATAAATCTGTTGCTGT
>JAOZTL010000561.1 GCA_029942205.1 Bacteroidales bacterium
TACCAATATACGAGCGTTGGTGAGTGGGTCTTTGATGCCTCGTATGCCTACATTGATAACCCCCGAGCGTGGCATCGAAAACTCCATGTTGGGGATGTACTGTAATAAGTCTTTCAATGTGCGTGCACCTGAATTGGCAATATCTTCGGCATCGATAACGGTAACGATAGACGGGGCTTCTAGCAGTGTTTTGTCCGATTTGGTGGCAATACTTACTTTGGTGGTCATTAATTTATCGATATGGAGATCTAAAACCGATTCTAAAATACTGTCTTTTTTTTGGCTAGAAGCGAAGTAGTTAATTGCGAATATAAAAATAAAGAGTACTATTCTTTTCATGGCTTAGTTTTTTTATTTAATTGCAATTTACTATTTTTTTATGCAGGATTCATTTTTTTTTTGTTTTTAGTGTAAAGCAAAAAAGATTCTATTATCTTTGTATGCATATTATGCATGTATTAAACAAAATATATTCCCCGATTTTATTGTTGCTTTTATATTCAGTATCCCTTCAAGCACAAGTGAGTGATGCAGATATAAAGGTAGCTTATGTATACCAGTTCTGCTCGTATATTGATTGGGAACAGGATGCGCCTAAAGGTGATTTTGTGATAGGTGTTTTTGCTGAGGAAGAGTTAATATTGAACAAATTTCATTATTTATCCGAAACCCGACAAATCAAAAATCGAAAAATACGCATTGTCTTTATCGAAAATATCTTTCAATTAAAAAAAGAGAACCTTCATGTTTTATATGTCGATTGTAGGACTAATGAAAGAATATCCGACCTGTTCGTATTACTCAAAGAAAAGAATACATTATTAATTAGTAATGATTGTGAGGTGAAAGAATCCATCATGATTAATTTTATACCTTCAGAAAAGGAAGATGTTGTGCGTTTTGAAATCAATAAGAAGAATACGACCGACGAAGGTTTTATTATACATCCAGATATTCTATTGTTGGGAGGAACTTTTTTGGATGTGCGTAAACTGTTTCTCGAAAAAGAAATAGAGCTAGGGCAAATGAAAGAAGCCTTAGCTGAAACAAAAAAAGAAGTCGCAAAACATGAGCAAAAAGTAAAAGAACAGAATGCATTGATCGCTCAAAAAGAGAACATAATTGCCGATAGAAATCTAAAAATAAACCAGCAAGTAGAAATATTAACCATACAGCAACAGCAGCTTGCGGCGCAGGTAAATGAAATTGTGGTTACCAAAAACATTGTAAATCTCAATCAAAAGGTTTTGTTGAAACAAAAACAACAAATTGTCAAACAACAACAAAGTGTAGCAGAAACAAAAGAAGAACTCGCCAAACAACAAACTACGTTGCAGGAGCAAGCCGAACGAATCAATAAACAAAAAACGGTATTGATGCAACGACTGGATCAAATAAAAACACAGCGGCTGTTCCTCTTTTTTGCATTATTTGTGATTGTGCTGGTGGTGAGTTTGATTTATTTTGTTTATAAAAGCTATAAAATAAAAAAGCAAGCAAACGAAGAGTTAAATCTTTTTACGGCAGAGGTGCTGACACAAAACGAAGAAATAACCTCACAGAATGAAGAAATTATCACACAAAGAGAAAAAATAGAAGGTGCGATGGAGCAGCTGGCTGTTGTTAATGAAGAGTTGGCAGAACACCAAGAATATTTGGAGGTGGAGGTGGAAATCCGAACAGAACAATTGATGTGGGCTAAAGAAAAAGCAGAAGAAAGTAATCGATTGAAATCGGAATTTTTGAGCAATATTTCGCATGAAATACGTACGCCAATGAATGCCATTGTTGGCTTTTCGTCTTTACTAGCAATGGGGGATGTGGAAAATAAAAAGGCAGAAGAATATGCAGACATTATCCAATCGAATGCCGACTCGCTATCTCATTTGATTAATGGTATTATGGACTTATCTAAAATGGAAGCAGGTAAGTTATTGATTGATAGAAATAATTTTGACTTAAATAATCTTATGGATGAGCTTTTTTTGATTTTTATTGATCGGATAAAGAAAGAAAAACCAAATATGGCTCTAAAATTAAATAAATGGAAGAACGTCAGTGATTTTGTTGTTTATTCGGATCAATTGAGAATAAAACAGGTACTCATCAATTTGCTTGATAATGCTCTGAAATATACCGAGAAAGGAAATATTGAGTTTGGATATACTCTACAAGAAAAAGAGTTGCATTTTTTTGTTTCGGATACAGGGATCGGAATCAAAGAACAAAAGAAAAGCATGGTATTCGATCGTTTTGTGAAAATTGAAAATAATAAAGATAAGCTATACCGAGGAACAGGGCTTGGATTGGCTATTTGCAAAGGCATTGTTGCCGACTTGAATGGTAAAATAGGCGTAAATTCGATGTTTGGACAAGGATCGGAGTTTTTCTTTACCATTCCATGCAATAGAAAAAAAACAGAATGAGTAGAAGATCTTATTACGACAGTCCCCGAAGTGGTGTATCCGCTTATTGAAATTAAATACCTTTCCTTTGTTTTTGTTTCGCTCAAAAAAGACTTTTTTTCGTGATTGTAAATCGA
>JAOZTL010000562.1 GCA_029942205.1 Bacteroidales bacterium
AAATAGCGGTCAGACGGCTGTGTTAATTAACTGCTAATAAGTGTATTATTTTTTCGACTTTTAATAAAATAGCCGTCAGACCGCTTTTTAGACTGAACTCATATTTCAATTTAATTATTCTGGAAAAAAATAATTATTTTTATACACTGATTTTTTATTATTATTGTTTTCACAGAAAACAAAATCAGAACATTTTTTATTAACAATTTAACAATTTAAAACTATGAAAAATATTCTTTCATTTTTAAGTATTTTACTAATTACTTTCAGTCTTTCGAGTTGTGGAAGTTCTGAAGAAGCAAAAGAAAAACTTGCCGACCCCCAAATTGATGCAAGCGTTGGTATAGACCTTAATCACAACGGCATGTTAAATGCAGCAGCATACAGTCCCGACGGCAAATACATAGCAACATCTTGCCAAGATAAAAGCCTTATAATTTGGGACGCAGCTACAAAAAAACAAGTAATAATCGTACGCCCAGAATCCTCAGAAGACGAAACGGGAGCTTATGAAGCAATAGTTTTTAGTAACGATGGTAAAAAACTTTATGCTGGAACAACTAGCGGAACGATTGTAGTTTTAAATACCGAAAATGGTAAAATTCTAAAAACCATAAAAATTGAAAGCGATAAAAATAATCTTCTTGATTTTTTTAGAGCCGATGGTGAATTACTGGCACTCAGTCCCGACAATAAATACGTAATACTTGGCGGAAACAAAAACTTCACTCTATTTGAAACAGAAAGCGGAAAATATTTAAACGTTTTTAGAGGACATACCGGATATATATCTGATATAAAATTCAGTCCCGATAGTAAAACAATAGTAAGTAGTGCCAAAGACAGCACCGTTTGCTTGTGGAATGCAGAAACAGCCGAAATAGTGAAAAAACTTGATTTTAACAATGCTGTTTTAGATGTAGATTTTAATACCGACGGAAGCAAATTAGCCGTAAATGTAAAATCTGACAAAAAAATATTCGTATTAAATACAGAAAATTACAAAACAATAGCTACTATTGAAGGAACAGGTTACGATATGGCTTTCAGCGGCGACAACATTGTGGTAAAAGACAATTACAGCACAGATATTTACAATGGCGAAACAGGCGAAAAATTAAAAGAAATAAAATGTCGTGGATTTGAATTTTCGTTAAGTGCCGACCAAAAACTTATGGCAGCTTCTGGACACAACGGAGTAAGTATTACCAATCTTGAAACAGGCGAAACTGAACTTTTTGGAGCAAATGTACGACCTGCTTCAAACATTTATGTAAGCCCAACAGGAAAATTTATTGTAGGTGAATATATACAAAAAAGTGGTTCTGGTGGTCCAGATATTAGCAGTTTTTCGGTTGATACAACTCATGCTTTCACCACTTATCACACTTCTGGTAGCGGAGCAAACATAATGGCTTTTTTGGGACAAAAAGATGTGGTAGCCACCGAAATAAGTTATGGCGATTGCTCTTTTTACGATTTAGCAACAGGCAAATCAATGGCACAAACAGAAGATAAAGTTACAAACCCTTTCTGTATTTCTCACGATGGTACGATGCTAATTGCGAAAGAAAAAGAAAATTCAGACAATTATGCAATATTTGACCCCACAACAGGCGAAAAGAAAAAAGACCTCGTAAATAATGCTGGTTATCATTACTTTAGCGGCATAGTTCCCGATGATAAATACTTTGTATTATTGAATATGAATTTTGTTAAAGTTTGGGAATTACCTGCTGGTAAGGAAGTAAAAAGCTATAAAAGAGACGAAATGGATAATATTTACTTTGTTGATAAAACAGCAGACGGGAAATACATAGCAGGAAGAAAAAATAGCGGAACTTTTACGATAACTGATTTTATGACTGCCGAAGAAATATTCAAAACCGAAAATATAAAACCCGAAGGTGCAGCACTAAGTCCAGACAAAAATATAGTGGCAGTAGCCTGTAATGATTGGACACTTAAAGTTTTTGACCTTAAACTCAACAAGCAAACTCTCACATTAGAAGGACATTACTCGGCATTAAACAGTGTAACTTTTACGCCAAGCGGAAAACACATAATTAGTTCAGCATCAGATAATCAGACAATAATTTGGGACGCAGCAACAGGAACAAAACTGTTAACTCTTGTAGCATTTAATAAGCTAGGAGAATACGAGGGTCAAGCAAAAGATTTTCTGGTAGTAGCACCCAACGGGCGATATGACGGAACAGAAGCAGCAATAAATCAATTTTTATATTTTGATAAAGCAGGAAAACATGTTTCGGCTACTGAATATAAAGAAAAATGCTATACTCCAAACTTACTTGGTAAAACTCTCGGACAAGAATTTATAGTTACCGAAGAAAATAAAACTCAGTAATAGTCACGCAGAAATCATCAATCACAAAAAAAAGTGAAAATATTTTTTATAAATTGAAACAAAAGTTTTATCTTTACAGAGAAATTAATGAAAAAATGCTCTACTGCTAAATGTTGCGATGCAGTAATAATATGATATACTGCTGTTTATATTTCGGCACTCT
>JAOZTL010000563.1 GCA_029942205.1 Bacteroidales bacterium
TCGTATCTGAACGTGATATACTCGAAACCGCCAACGAGGACGGCTTTAAGGCAGGACGGAAAGCGATGCAGCCTATTATTGAAAAACAAAAAGAGGAGATAGAAAAGAAAGATGTAGAAATAGAAAAAGCGAAAGAAGCATTAGCCGAAAGTGTGCGCATGATGAAAAGTTTGAGTGCAAGTATGGCGCAGATTCAAGCCACCACACAGCTTACGGAAGAAGAAATAAATCAGATTAAATAAAATAAAAGATCTATTTGTAATAAAACATGAGCGAAAAACAGCATATTTTAGATCATCGTTATTTAGAAATGGCGCAAATTTGGGCACAAAATTCTTATTGCGAGCGGCGCAAAGTAGGAGCATTGATTGTCAAAAATAAAATGATTATATCCGATGGATACAACGGAACGCCCGTAGGCTTCGAGAATGTGTGCGAAGATGAAACAGGCGTAACCAAAAGCTACGTGCTGCATGCCGAAGCCAATGCCATCACCAAAGTAGCCAAATCAAACAATAGCAGCGAAAGTGCTACGCTTTACGTAACCGCTTCGCCTTGTATGGAGTGCTCTAAATTGATTATCCAGTCGGGAATCCGCCGTGTCGTGTTTTTTGAAAAATACCGCACCACCGATGGGCTCGACCTCCTTCATCGTGCCAACATCGAAATAGTAGAACTTACTTCTGATACTTTGCTATAAATCATCAATCTGAATGGTAACCTTGTAGCCGTTGTGTTTACGCACGTTGAATACTTGCGAGTCCTCAAACAGTAAGTACTGTCCTTTGATGCCAATCAGCTCGCCAGCAACGGTGGGTAACTTATCGAAACCAACACTCTTCACGCTGGATGGATAGTGCGATACAGGATATTCGATTACCGTTATCTCATCATCATCAATCACGTACTGTTGCAGCTCTTCGCTCAAGTAGCTCCATGCATTTTGCTTTTCCTCTTCCAAATCGGTACCAACGTCTAGCTCGTTTTTCAACATCTTGCGCCAGTTGGTTTTATCCTTGTAGTACCGCTTGAGTTGTACTTCGATCTGCCCAGCTAGCTCTCTGTATGGTGTTTCGGCTAGCTTGATGGCCTGCCATGCGCCTTGATCTATCCAGCGTGTAGGCACTTGGGTGGCACGTGTTACTCCCACTTTCAGGTTCGATGATATAGCCAAATATACGTAATGGGGCTGCAAGCTGTTTTGTTTTGCCCATTCCATGTCGCGCGAAATACCCAAGTGCGCTTGATCCAGCTCGGGGTGAAAAATCCCTGGATCTGCCTCTGGTGCTGTCTTGAAGCAAGGGAAACAAAAGCCTTGCCCGAAAGATTTCACCGTCTTCGTACCACATTTTATACAGTTGATTTGATGATGATAGATCAACTGAATCCGTTTGCCTAGCCAATCGTTTACGTGCAGTGTATGATCACCTAATTCTAAATAATAATCGACGGGATTGTTTAGCTCCGTTCTCATTTTGATTAGATTCCCTGTATATTTCATTTTTTGCTGATTGATTGAAAACCCAAATGTACAAAAGTTTTTTGAACTCTGAAAATTTAAGGTCTTCGACCTTTTTGATGTTGTTTATGCATTCGTATAAAGTTATTAAAATGAATAATTTAAGGTCTTCGACCTTTTTGATGTTGCTAGACTATTGTGAGAAAAATGGCTTAAAATGCCAGAGGATGACTATGTTAATTAGATACCATGCATTTTTTTAATTACAAAGGAGCAAATAAAAAAGTCATCCCATGGCTATCCATTGGCTTGTAAGCAACATCAAAAAAGATCCCAAACCTTGGGAAGCTTTTTTATTTTATTTTTATTTTAAAATTATTTATCTGATAATTAACTCATTAGATATGATTAGCTGAAAAATAAAAATAAAAACAGTACTATTTACTGCATAGTACCGTTTTTATTTCATATCTTTGCATCATTAATTAATCGGTACAAAAGAGTACCTTCTAAATAATGAGAATTAAAAATGGAATTAATAATTGAAAGACAACAATTGCAGTTCTTTATTTTGAAATTATTACAAAATCAATTTCAATCTGGAGAATTTATAATCGAAACACTTCGGGAGTCGCCTCAGAAATATGCCAAGCGTCTGTGGTATCCTACGCTTTCGGGACTAATCGGATCCGATTATTTGTGTACGAATTGGAAAAAGGTAAAAGGTAAACCGACAAAGTATTTTTTTATAACCAAAAGAGGCGTGTCTTTTTTAGAACAAAATAAACAACATTTATAGATCCAAACAACAACAACATGAAAAAAACAACTAGAATTAACATTGGCGGAGCGGTATTTTTTATCGACGAGGATGCTTACCTGAAGCTGAGTAATTACTTGAATGCCATCAAACGAAATTTTGCAACCTCCGAAGAGCAAAAAGAGATCATCGGAGACATCGAATTGCGTGTTGCAGAGCTTTTTGTAGCACAAATAACTCCAAGCAAGCAATCGATAGAACTCAGTGATGTCGATAATTTGGTACGGATACTTGGTCGTCCCGAGG
>JAOZTL010000564.1 GCA_029942205.1 Bacteroidales bacterium
ACTATTTTTGCACATTTTTTTGTTTTTTGTCATGTACTAAAAAATCGGAGACAAAATACTTAAACTGATGTTTTGTCGTTTGTCGTAAGTGGGTTTTCTGTCAATTTAGCATAATCCAGTCGCTTATTGTACACCTCGCAAGCCAAATAAATCGCTTCACGCAAGGATACTTCCGAAGCTAGTCGTTTTCCTGCTATTTCGTAAGCTGTTCCGTGATCGGGCGAAGTACGCACCACCGATAAGCCTGCTGTAAAGTTTACGCCATATTCAAAAGAAAGGGCTTTGAATGGGCTTAATCCTTGATCGTGGTACATTGCCAAAATAGCATCAAACTCTGCATACTGGCTGCTTCCGAAAATACCATCAGGCGAGAAAGGTCCTATTGCTAGAATATTCTCTTTTCGTGCCTGTTCCAAAGCTGGTATAATGACTTCGAGTTCTTCTTGTCCAATAAGCCCGTTGTCGCCTGCATGTGGGTTAAGCCCCAGCACAGCTATACGAGGTTTATTGATGCCAAAATCTTGCACTAAGCTGTTGTGCATCAATCGTATTTTGCTCATAATAAGCTCTTGTGTCAATAATTTGGGAACATCAACAATAGGAACATGCCCTGTAACAACACCAACTTTCAGCTTCTCGCCCACCAGAAACATCAACGAGTCTTCGGCTTCAAATTCGGTTTGTAAATATTCGGTATGCCCTGCAAAATGAAATTTTTCTGACTGAATATTCTTTTTATTGATCGGAGCTGTAACCAAAACGTCTACTTTGCCATTTTTCATGTCGCTGATGGCATGTTCGAGAGCCGACAAAGAGGATTCTCCTGCTATTTCGGTTGATTTTCCTAATTCTACTCGCACATTGTCACTCACACAATTGAGGATATTTACCCGTTTCGGGTTTGCTTCACTCGTATTTCTAATGTTATTGACATTAAATGTGCCTAAGCGCAAGGCTTTTCGGTGATAAGCCAATACTTTGGGCGATCCGTAAATGATTGGTGTGCAAAAATCAAAAATACGATTATCTGAAAGTGCTTTGATAATTACTTCGTAACTAATGCCATTTATATCGCCATGCGTAATGGCTACTTTTAGTTTATGACTATTCTTTTGTTCGGTCATTATAATGTGTTTGTTTTAATTAATTTTCAGTAAGGTCTTTGACCTTTTTAATGTTGCTTACGCATTCATATAAAACTCACTTAATTCAGACTTCGTCTGAAATTATAAGCTTAATTTTATTCGCCAAATGTTTTTATAAAATCGAATAATAAGCGCACGCTTGTTCCTGTAGCACCTTTGCCTCGGTAGCTGTCTGGCGAGTGTAGAAAAGCAGGTCCCGCAATGTCGATATGCACCCAAGGATAATCAATGAATCGCTGTAAGAATTTTCCTGCTGTAATGGATCCAGCCACCGAGCCACCAATGTTTTTCATGTCGGCAATGTCTGATTTCAACAATTTGTCGTATTCATCCCACAATGGAAATTCAACAATCCGCTCGTGTGTATTTTTACCGCTTTGTTTGAGCGTATCAAAAGTGGTATCGCCGAGTGTTCCCATGGCAACTAAGCCTTGCGAACCAACGGTAAAAGCTGCTGCGCCTGTCAGTGTAGCCACATCGATGGTGATCATCGGGTCATATTTTTTGGCATAGCTGAGTGCATCGGCTAGTACCAATCTTCCTTCGGCATCCGTATTGAGCACTTCTACGGTAGCTCCACTGTGCATCGTGATGACATCACCAGGCACATAGGCCGTATTGCTGATTGCATTGTCTGTCATTGGGACTAAACAAATTACATGAACAGCTAATTGTGCTTTTGCAATTGCCGACATTGCCCCCACAACGCCTGCTGCACCTCCCATGTCTATTTTCATAAAGTCCATACTGTTGGCTGTCGATTTCAGGCTATGTCCACCTGTATCGTACACAATGCCTTTACCTACCAGCACGATTGGTTTTTTGTTGTTTGCATTTTCGGGTTTCCACTCCATAATGGCAAATACGGGTGGTGTTTTGCTTCCTTTATTTACCGCCAATAGCCCGCCCATTTTTAGGCTTTCGATCTTTTTCTTGTTTAATAACTGAACTGTAAAACCTGTTTCAGTACCGATAGCTTCTATTTCACGACCAAACTGAGCTGCATCCAAAAACGAATAAGGTTCGTTGCCCAAATTGCGTGCTTGATATACTGCATTCACTACGGCATAGTGTTGATTATATTTGCTTTGGCTCATGCTTTGGCTCACCAAAATGATCGTCTGCAACGAATGTTTTATTTTCTCTTTTTCGGCAAAGTATTTCAAAAACTGGTAATTAGATAAAGCAAGCCCTTCACTAACCGCCAATAGCTGCTCGGCATTCTCGGTAGCCGAAACTACTTGAATAGCCGTGCATTTGTGTTCTATTAGGCTTGTTTGTAGTTTGTTGGCTTCGTTGCGTAAGTACTCATTCCATTGACATGCGGTTTGTTCTTTGGTTTCTAAATGAATAATAAAAACAAAGCGTTTGTATTGATT
>JAOZTL010000565.1 GCA_029942205.1 Bacteroidales bacterium
AAAAATATCGTTGCTATGCCCATTAAAGCCTCGATTTGTTGTAGTAAGTTCCGTTTGATTGCAGAGAAAGCATGCTTCTCAAAATATCATTTCATCCGAGTATTTTCTGCAATGATTGGCGAAACTGTTGGTAATTATGTAAGAAAAAGAAGAATTTCAAAATCAGCGAAAGATTTAATTACAACCAAGCTGTCAATTCTTGATTTGGCAATAACTTATCAATTTGAATCACAGGAAGCCTTTACTCGTTCTTTCAAACGTATTTATAATACTACACCGGGAAAGTATCGTAAATCCGAAATTAATAAGATTGCTTTTGGACGAAGTAAATTGTCTAATAATAGACTAAAACATTTAAAAAGCAATATTATGATGAAACCCAATATTATTAAATTTTCCGAAAAGAAATTAGTCGGAATGCGAGTAAAAACATCACTTTCCGACAATAAAATACCCCAACTGTGGAATAATTTTATGAAAAGAATGGATGAAATTAAAAACGACAAAAATACAGGTTGTTATGAATTACATCCTTACGATTCAGATTTTAAAGCCGAAAATTTTTCTGAAAAAATGGAATTTGAAAAATGGGCAATTGTTGAAGTAAGCAATTTTGAAAATATTCCGCCCAAAATGGAAACACATATTTTAAACGCAGGACAATATGCAGTCTTTATTCACAAAGGCTCAATGAGCCGGATTCAAATGTCATTTGATTATGTTTACGGAACATGGTTGCCAAACTCAGAATTTGAACTTGATACAAGAGATGATTTTGAACGATACGGTGATAAATATTTTGGTCCGGAAAATCCCGAATCTGAAACAGAAATTTGGATACCAATAAAAAACAAAATTAAAAACTAAGACAATGAACACAAAAATAAAAAGATTAATTATTGCAACTCTAACAGGAATCGTATTTGGTTTTGTATGTTATGGTTTTGCATCAAGCGGAGAATATGAAATTCCAAAATTTTTAGCAATAAACATAATTGCCGGCAGAGCACTTATTGGAATTGCTATCGGAATAAGTAGATTTACATTAAAACACTGGTCATTACACGGTATAATTTTAGGATTATTATTTAGTTTGCCCGCCGCTTTCGGGGCAATGTTAGCTCCTGAAAATCCTGATTTTAATCAAATTTTAATGTTTATTTCAACACTTGTAATGGGAATAATTTACGGATTTTTAATTGAATTAATTACATCTGTTTTATTCAAAGCAAAACAATAATATCAGAATAATTGAACTTTGTCAAAATTTTCACTAAAAAACAATTAATTTGTTTATAATTAATAATATAACAGAAAATTAAAAAAGTTTGACAAAGTTTAAATCGTTAATATATCAAAATAATAATAATGGAAAAAATAATAAAATTAGATAGTAATAACATTGCAGATGAACATATTTGCTGTGCTATTTCTGATAAAAAATGTGCATCAGGTTATAAAGCAAAAAAAGAATGGTTAAAAGACGGATTTAAAGACGGCTATATTTTTAAAAAGCTGAATGTTAGGGGTAAAGTATTTATTGAATATGTTCCGGCAGAAAAAGGCTGGCTCCCGATTGATGCACCCGATTATATGTTGATTAATTGCTTTTGGGTTTCAGGGAAATATAAAAAACAAGGACACGGGAAAGCATTATATCAAGAATGCGAAAATGATGCAAAAGATATGAATGGTGTTGTAGTTGTTGTCGGAAAAAAGAAACAACCTTTTATGTCAGACAAAAAGTTTTTCCAAAAACAAGGATTCGAACTTTGTGATACAGCCGAGCCTTATTTTGAATTATGGTATAAGCCACTGAAAAAGAATGCACCCGTTCCTAAATTTAAAGAATGTGCAAAAAAAGCTGAATGTGATATTCAAGACGGATTATCCATTTATTACACAAATGCTTGTCCGTTTACTGAATATTATGTAGCAGAACTTGAAGTAGTTGCGGCAGAAAAAGGATACAAAATAAAAACCGTAAAAATTGAAAACAAAGAACAAGCACAAAATCATTTTATCCCTCACACAATTTATAGTGTATTTAAAAACGGAAAGTTCATAACTCAACATATTTTAAATGAGAGATATTTTGATAAATTCATTGGCAATAAAAAATAAACGAGTTGTAACATATTTAGAATTTAAAAATACAAACAAAATGACAATGCAACAACAAATAATACACTTTCTGTCCCAAGTTTTGTTAATGATTTTGTTTGCAGGTTAATTTTTCGCTGATGAAGTAGAATGTAATTGACTGATAGTAAATTTCTGCACTCCGTTTGAAATTGACTATCATTCAATCACATTCTTTTTGATTAGAAAACATTGACTTATTATCGAAACAATTGACGAACAGATGGATAGGAAGCATATCATTAGGCTTGATGCTATTTTGTTTTTGGTGTTTTTCGGGTGCTTCGCACCTAAAAAAACACAAAAAACAAAACGCCACAAGGCACATTTCCGTGTATGCCAAGAGAAAACGCAGTTTTCTCAAAACTTAAATAAAC
>JAOZTL010000566.1 GCA_029942205.1 Bacteroidales bacterium
AAAGTTAAGAAAGAGGCAAAACTTATCGCGAATAACGAGAATAAAGAGCTTGTTCCCTCATTTGAGAATGCCACTTACTGGACAAGTAAACAGCAATGGGAATGGGCATTAAATCCCAATCGAAGAGAAAAGGCTTCGTTCTTGAAAGAAAATATTCTTCCTCTCGAAAAACACATAAAGTTAATTGAAAAAGATACCGCTATTTTTGATGGAATCATCACACTAAAGTTGTATAACGGGCACACCGACGGACAAGTAATTCCTTTCATCCAATACCAAGGGCGCACGATCGTATACGGAGCTGATTTATTTCCATCCACCGCTCACCTACCGATGCCTTACGTGATGAGTTACGACACGAGACCATTACTCACGTTGGAGGATAAAAAATGTTTTTTTGCGGAAGCGCTAGAGAAAGATGCTGTTTTATTTTTTGAGCACGATTTGTATCACGAGTGCTGCTCGCTACACGAAACACCCAAAGGCGTGAGAGCCAAAGAAACATTCACACTCAAAGAGTTTGTTGCCAACACAAAGGGATAGTTTAAAAGGTAGACAAAATTAAGTAGCTAATTATTTCTTGATAAAACAAAAAGGACGAAGAGCTTTTAACAAAAAAAGAACGAAATAGTCCTAAATATTTCGTTCTTTTTTATTTTAATTAACCTAAAACCTTATGAAAAAAAATAATCTACTATATTTTGTTTTGAATTACTAACGCTTTTGCATAATATAACGCAGGTTGCCCTAAAAATGTTCATTAAGAGACGTTAAGCTTTGTTAAGAAACGTTAAGGTCTTCGATCTTGAAGATTTATTTTTCGATAAATCGCTCATTCTAAAGTCTTTGACCTATTTAATAGATAATTGATAATGAATAATTTTGCTTTCGCCTTATTTACTCCAATTATTTTATATGAATGCATAAGCAACATCAAAAAAGGTCGAAGATCTTAATTAATTTAAAATTATTCGAGCTAAATCATTGTTTTATTCTACCTTTGCTTATTCAAAAATAAGGTCAAAGATCTAAGATAAAACAATACGATACCAATGAACACAATCAAAAAAACTTACCAAACACGCAAAAAACAATTTGAGCAAACCGAAAAGAAATGGCGTAAACAAAACCGTCTAATCTCTCTGCTACGTGGTAGCGTATTTTTCGGAGGCATTGTGCTTGCCTATTTTTTATATCCACACCTACCCAGTGGGCTTTTTGTTTTTACTATTATCCTTCTTGTTCTTGTTTTTTTGACACTTCTTCAAATACAGTCGAAACTCACACAAAAGCTTAAGCACTTGCAAAACCTCATCCAAATCAATGCCAATGAATTGACGGCTTTATCTGGCGATTACTCGGAATTCACTAACGGACAGGAATTTATAAAATACGATCATCCATACAGTTACGATTTAGATATTTTCGGAAAAGGCTCTATCTTTCAATTTATAAACCGAACATGCTCGCTTGGCGGAAAACAAAAGCTTGCTGAACGCCTCATGCAGCCCAATAAAAACATAGAAGAAATACAACTACAACAAAAAGCAATTGCCGAATTGTCTGAAATGATTGATTTACGCCAAAATTTTAGAGCTGCGGGAATAAGCTACAGCGAAACGAAAGAATCGAAACAAAAAATTACCGATTGGACAAACGAAACGCCTTTCTTCTTTGGTAAAATAAGCTTCCGAATCATGCTTTGGACTCTGCCTGCTATTGCGATCCTCCTTATTGGATTGTTTAGCTATGGCTTTATTTCTGAAAATACGCTCATATTCTATATCATCGCACAGTTAATGATTGTTGGATTTTTCTTCAAAACCATTACCCAAAAACACGAAAAAGTAAGCGAGACAACAAAACTGTTGCAGAAATACGAAAAACTTCTGAAAATAATCGAAGATACACCTTTCAAAAGCCAACGACTAACCGATTTACAACAACAACTAATTAGCCATCAGCAACAGCCAGTAAGTACGCATATCAAACAATTAAAAACCATCGTTCGGTATTTGGATAACCGAAGCAATATGGTGTTTGCATTCATAAGCAATGGGCTGTTTCTGTGGGATATACAATGGATTTATCAACTCGAAAAATGGCAACAAACATTCAAAACCGATTTTGAACAATGGTTCTCAACGATTTATCAATTTGATATGCTCGAAAGCTTAGCAAATCACGACTACAATCATCCTAGCTTTATTGTTCCTGAATTTGTTGATGGCGATTTTCAATTAGAAATGAACGAAGGTGCACATCCGCTTCTTGACGAAAAACAGCGTGTAGGCAATGACTTCGTTATTCAATCGTCCAAATATATTACGATCGTTACGGGGGCAAATATGGCTGGGAAAAGTACTTTCTTGCGCACCGTTGGTGTCAATCTAATATTGGGAATGACTGGCGTGTCTATTTGTGCCAAGAAGTTTAAATTTACACCTACAGACCTACACACTAGCGTACGTACAAACGATTCGTTACAGAAAAATGAATCGTACTTTTTTGCCGAACT
>JAOZTL010000567.1 GCA_029942205.1 Bacteroidales bacterium
AAATAAAAAATAATTCATTTTCTAAATCACAATTATAACAGCAATTCAGTATAATTTGCATTCCTAAACTGAATTCGACTAATATTTCTTTATTTTTATCTATGCAATTATTTTACAAATACACAAATTAAATCTGTAAGATCAAGCTTAATTATTCTTTTATTTTTTCAAATAATTACTACTCCACACGAATCAACGACAAAAAATTATTGGTCGTGCTGGATCCACGTTTGATGTGCGCCACCTGCAAATTGGAGTTTAAAAAAATAGAGGCAGGATAAATTAAATCGTTCCCTATTAAATGAGTAGCAAGCTTGTGTACACCATTTCTTCGCCCAGAAAAGTCGTGATCATAATCGTAGCGTTTTCCAGCAAAATAAATTGGTACTTTTGCTTCGGCATCAAACATGATAGAATAGTAATGTTTATTGAGGTAAGCAACAACTTTTGGGTCGGTAAAAACCGTTTTTTGCATTTTTTTGCACCATCCGCACCAAGGCGCATACACATGGATAAATACTTTCTTGGGTATTTTTTGTTGTGCTTTCTGCATTTGCGACCAAGTCATCCATCGTACGCTTGCTGCTTGGTACGTTTTTAGTGCTTTTTCTGTTGGTTGATGATGATCGATACTTGCTGAATAAAACAAGAATGACACAAGTATTAATATAAAAAAAGAACTTATTTTTTGCATAAGCAGTTGGACAAAATTAAATTTATAATTATTTATTGATAAATTATTGCTAATAAAAAAAATTCCACTCGTGCGTACAATGGTTCGTTAAGTTTCTGTATACACTTGATTTACAGAAAATTGAAAAGTATTGTTTGTTTAGAATAAGTCGTTGAAAATCTGTATTTTAATTTGTAATTCATAATTTAACGAAGTGTTGGCGTAAGATATTATGTTAAAAACTAAATTTCATCTTATTATTTCTTGATAAATCATTGATTTTAAAAGTATTTCCACTTGTGCGTAAGATATGAGCAACATCAAAGGGGCGAAGACTCCAGACTTAGCGGCGGATTCCTTGTTTGTTTAAAGCTTTTTGGTATCGGCGAGCATAGACTTCGTGTTGAGCATTTGTTTTAGAAAAATAATGATAACCCGAAAAATCATCTTTAGCACACATAAAAATATAAGCATGCTTTTCGTAATTCAGAACCGCATCAATTGACGATAGCTCAGGAAAATTGATTGGAGCGGGGGGTAATCCCGTGTATTTGTAAGTGTTGTATGGCGATTCGATTTCTTTGTCACGGTTCAGTACCCGTTTGATTGTAAAATCGCCAATGGCGTACACCAGCGTGGGATCAGACTGCAACAACATGCGCTTCTGCAAGCGATTGATGTACAAACCCGCCACACGAGCTTTTTCGTCGTTGTGCGCCGCCTGCTCTGCCTGTACGATGGAAGCCAGCACCGAAACCTGCTCGGCACTCAAATTTATTTTGGCTGCTTGCTCGTGGCGTTTGTCAGTCCAGAAAGTCTGATACTCCCGATGCATGCGTTGAATAAACTTTTCGGCATTCGTGTTCCAATAAAATTCGTAGGTATTGGGCAGAAACATGCTTTTGATCGTTTGCGTGTCGAAACCAAACTGTGCAACAAAATCACGATCGTACAGCAACTGGATGATCGAAACCGAATCGGCTTCTATTTGCATTGCAATGCGCCCTGCCAACTGCTCGCTGGTGCGCAAATTATTGAATGTAACCCGCACAGGAGCTTGCTGTCCCGAGCGTAGCCTATTGATGAGTGCATTGTTGCTCATGCCGTTTTTGAGCAAATACCTTCCTGCACGAATGTGTGATGGCAGATTCTTGATTCTTGCCAACATCTCGAAACTGTTTTGATCGATCAAATAGTTGTTCTTGCTAAGCGAATCCTGCAAATCCGAATAACTCGAACCGCTAGGAAGGTAGAGGTAGGATTTATCTTTATCGCCCAAATGGATGTTTGACGTGTAAATTTGTTTGTAAAAGCGGTAGGAGTAAGCCAAACCTGCTAGCATCAAAAAAATAATGCCAATTAGTAGTATTTTAATTTTTTTTTTCATATTTTTAAGGTCTTCGACCTATTTGATATTGCTTACGCATTTTTATAATAAAGAGTATAAAGATGAAAGTAGAAAGTGAAAAAAAGAAAAAGTATTACGACTTTTTATTTTCTACTCACTGATTAGGTTTTCGACCTATTTGATGTTGCTTACACATTTTTATAATAAAAAGTATAAAGATGAAAGTAGAAAGTGAAAAAATATTGTGTTATCGTTCTAATAAATAAGCAAATAAAATGTTGCATTTACTGATTGAACTTTCGTTCGACCTAAAGCTGGTACAAAAATAATTCTTTTTGAGCAATAAGCAATGCTTTTGTTCGGTTGTTTTTAATAAGGTCTTCGATCTTTTGGGATGCTGCTTACGCACTTCTGTAAATTTCGACGATTCAGTAACAATAGTTCGTTAAGTTTTTCTGTAATTGCCTAATAGCCATATTGATAAATGATA